>JASFJH010000218.1:0-4048 GCA_050122215.1 Granulosicoccaceae bacterium
TGCCGGCGCGGTGTCACCTTCGTAGTACAGGCCGGTCACGCCGGGCATGATTTTTACGAACACGGCCGCCTGTCCCGCCTGCAGTTGCTGTAGTAACTCGGGAAATTGCCAGCGGTTGCCGCGGGTTCCGCCCTGGTAAATCATGAGCGGAATATTGGTCGCGCCGGCAATCGGTTCGTACTCTGGTTGTAAACCCAGCGCCGGGATCGAACGATACATTTCCGGGGAGAACAATATGGCCCCCACCAGGAAATCGGCCGTGTCGTGCACATGCTTTTCCTGCCAGCGCCGCGCCCCTTTCAGCAACGGCAGGACACCGTAGGAGCGACTGAGCAAGACGACGCGTTTGCCGGTCTGTTCGTGTGCCGCGTCGATCAGACCGGCCACGTAGCGACCATCGAACGCACGCATGGTGCTTGTGCCGCCGGTCAGAAACAGGCTTTCGACGAGGTCGACGTGCCAGACCTCGATACCATGCCGGGCAAACTGTTCGGCGGCACTGAAGACCCGCGCATGTGAACCGAACCCCGGCGCCACCCAGATCAACAGGTACTCGCCCTGCGCTGGATAACGGTCGATCGTCAACATCTGCTCTTCAATACTGACTTCAAGCGTGTCAGCCGTTGCCGCATACAGCTGGGCCGAACACGCCATACTGGCTGCGAACATCAGTATTCTGACTATTAAGTTTTTAATCATGCCCGCCCTGCCTGGGTATTTTGTAGTATTATTTCACAGCTTTTCTTCCATTTCACAACAAGGCGAAGCATGTGACAGAACAGGAATTACTTGATTGCATCCGCACCACCCCGGAAAAGGTTCAATTCAAGGATGTCATCGATATGATTGATGAATATTACCATTACACGCCGACCCGCTTCACCAATGGCACAGGTGAACACAGAGTAGTGAACGGGGCTGGTAGCAACGAAGGTTCATGCAAGATATTCGCCTTTGCCGGCCTGCATCGACTCACTGCACAACAAACCCTGAACTGTTTCGGTGACTATTATCGCAAGGATGTGCTGGAACATCCTGAGTCGCGTGATCACGCGAACATCCGCAACTTTATGCGACACGGCTGGAGTGGCATCAGTTTTGATGCACCAGCGCTGCGGAAAGTTACCGATATTCAGTAATTCACTCCAGCGCCTTCTGCAGACGCTCGCAGAGTGTTTGCAACACCTTGATGCGTGCATAGCGTTTGTCATTCGCAGGCACCAGTGTCCAGGGCGCATTCGCCGTGCTGGTATGCTCAACCATATCATTCACGGCTTGCCAGTAATCCCGCCACTTTTCGCGATTGCGCCAGTCTTCTGCTGTAATCTTGTGCTTTTTCCAGCTGGTTGTTTCCCGCTCCTTGAAACGTCTGAGCTGTTCTTCATTGCTGATATGTAGCCAGAACTTCAGCAACAGCACGCCATGTTCGGTGAGCTGTTCCTCGAAATCATTGATCTCGCGATAGGAACGCATCCATACATGTGGCTCGGCAATACCTTCGACGCGCTCGACCAGCACCCGGCCGTACCAGGAACGGTCATAGATCGTCATGTAACCGGCACGCGGCACCTGTCGCCAGAAACGCCACAGGTAATGATGGGCACGTTCCTCATCGGTCGGTGCCGCAACCGGGATCACGCGATACAGGCGTGCATCCATTGCTGAAGTAATACGCCGGATCGCACCACTTTTACCTGCCGCGTCCCACCCCTCAAATACAATCACCGTAGAACGTTTTGCATCATAGGCCTGCCACGTCAGGCGCCGCAGTTTATCCTGGTATTCGTGAAGCAGTTCGTTGTATTCCTTTTTGCCGTAGCGTGCTGATAAATCTACCCGATCAAGAATCGTTACCGGGTTATCAGCGGCGGGTTCAACCAGTGCATGCAAACCTGTACGCTTCTCTGCAGCACGCTGCTCATGCAAGCGCTGATTGATACGCGCCAGAATTGTTCGTGCAGCACTCATATCACGGAACCGGCTGTCATCCGATTCGATCAATTGCCATGGACAGTCAGCGTTGTCTGTATGCCGGATCATGAGTTCTGCCGAGTCGAGAAAATTATCGTAGTCAGCTGTCTTGCCCAGGGTCTTGCCTCGACGCTGTAAATGTACCTCGATCTCGTGGCGCTGTTTCATACGTTTCTGGAACACGGGTTTGGATAAATGGAACCAGAGTTTAACGATCAACAGGCCATCCACATGCAACATGCGTTCGAGTTCGTTGATGCGGCGGGTTGCTTCATCGAGGTCAGAATTGCTACTGATGCTGTTGGCATGCGCATAGAGAGGTGTCCAGTACCAACCCCCGAACATGATCGCGATGTTGCCGTGTGCCGGCAGGCGTTTCCAGAAACGCCACTCGGGCGGGCGCTCAAGCTCTTCGTCAGTCTCGTCCCAGAACGCATGGGTCTGCAGGTTACGCGAATCGAACCATTTGTGCAGGCGATCCACAACCTCGCCCTTGCCGGCCCCCTCGACGCCGGCAATGATCAACAGCATCGGGATGTTTTGCTCTGCCAGTTGACGCTGCACCTGTAACAGGCTGGCACGAATCTCAAGTTCCTGCGCCTTGAAGCCCGCCTTGTCGAGTGTCTGTCCCAGCTCTGCCGCTTCAAACATCCCTCCCTCCGATAACTAACTACACTAATACGTATATCAATCCGAAAGCCGCCCCGGTTTTTTACCAACGTTAAGACATGCGGACATAGACTGTTTCGCCGGGGCCTTCCCTAACCCTAGCGGCAGCCCATGCCCATGACAAGTACAGCGCGCCTACAGGGTCTGTGCAACCTTCTCCGCCAACTCTATCATGCGGTTTACATAACCCCATTCATTGTCATACCAGGACAACACCTTGACCTGCGTTTCATCGATGACCATTGTCGATGGGGCGTCAATAATTGAGGAACGCGGATCATTACGATAGTCGACCGAGACGAGCGGACGTTCTTCGTAACCCAGGATGCCGTTTAATTCTCCCTGTGCGGCTTCCCGGAAACAGCTGTTGATTTCTTCCACCGTTACCATTCGCATGGCCTCGAACACAAAATCAGTCAGAGATGCATTCAACAGGGGCACGCGTACCGCCAAACCGTTCAGTTTGCCCTGCAGCTCAGGAAATATTTTTGTGATGGCCTTTGCTGAACCTGTGCTGGTCGGGATCAGCGACTGTCCACAGGCTCGGGCACGCCGTAAATCCTTGTGGCCTTTATCAACAATTGTCTGGGTATTGGTGATGTCATGGATCGTCGTCATCGTGCCATGCTTGATGCCGATTTTCTCATGCATGACCTTGACCACGGGGGCAAGACAATTGGTCGTGCAGGAAGCGGCTGTCAACAAGTCATGTTGCGAGGCATCGTATTCATGATCATTGACGCCATAGACGATATTCAGAGCGCCCTCGACCGGTGCAGCGACAATGACCTTTTTTACACCCTGTTCAAAATAGGCCTGCAATTGTTCCGGTTTGCGAAACTTGCCCGTCGCCTCGATAACGATGTCACAGTCCGACCAGTCCGTCCCGGCAATAGCGGGATTCGAGCTGTAGGCAATCGCCTTGCCAGCAACGAGCAGGCTGTCCGCGGTTGCGGCACAATCAACCGCCCAGGTGTCATGCACCGAGTCAAACTTGAGCAGGTGCGCTGCACATGCCGCATCACCACTGATCTCGTTGACTCTTGCCAGGTCAAGGACACCGCGTTGCCAGGCAACGCGAAACCCCAGGCGCCCCATCCGACCGAAACCATTTATCCCGACACGTGCCATACCCTGATTACCTTTTGAAGCGAATGATACCTGTATCAATTATATGATGAATGTATGACGGCCAGATGAAGGGATTAGTCAGCACGTAGCGCCTCGATCAACTCCAGCATCGGAGCCGCATCCGTGTAATCCACCGGGACAGGCCAGCGTGACGTGCCATCGACGAGCACGAGCGCCGGCAACCCCTCCACGCCGAGCCCGGCGGCTTCGGCGATTTCAGCCTGTAACTGGTGTTCAACGGCATCTGATACGAGAGCATCTTTGAAAGCCTTCACGT
>JASFJH010000219.1:0-3997 GCA_050122215.1 Granulosicoccaceae bacterium
CGGGAACGGTGGCGTGATGAACTCGATCAGGGCTTCAGAATAATCGGTGGTGATGTAGGGATTGGTCAGTGCCGAACCCAGCACCCGGGGATGTGGTGTCTGGGCGATGCCGCCTTCCTTGTTCACACGCAGGGTTTCTTTCTCCAGTCCGACACAACTGCTGTTCAACAGTTGACCATGACCGGCAGCAATCAGGCGTGCCAGTTGCTGTTCAATGTACGCATACAAAATAGTAGTTCCTGTGGCGATCGCCCCGAGAATAGGCCCGAAATTGTATAACGTGTGCCAGCGAGTTTCACCCCCGCGCATTCTGTGTCTTTGCTTGCGGCCATGTGGTGACGGGGCAAGGCACGCCATGATCGTATTGCCCGCAGACAGGCGCTATACTCCCGGCCATGGCACGCGTAAAAATCTACAGTACCGCCACCTGCCCGATCTGCGACAAGGCCAAGAACTTGCTGCAGAAGTGGGGTATCCCCTATGAAGAGATCCGCGTCGATACCTCGATGGCCGGCCTCAAGGAAATGTCTGCCCTTACCAAGGGTGCACGCACCGTGCCGCAGATAGCTATCGATGACAAGTGGATTGGCGGTTTCAGTGAGATGACCGAGATGCACATGGATGGCGAACTCGACGAGCTGGTCGAGTCCGATTGATTAGCGCTTCGGCCGGCGCCCGGACTTCGGTTTAAAACCGGCTGGTTTGCGCGCAATCCAGGCAACAAATTCACGCAGCGCGGTATCCGTCAACAGCGCCTCGAGCGTATTGAACTCGCTGGCCAGTTGTTTCTCACTGAACAGCAGGTGGATATGGTTATGGCAGGGACGGCAGACATACAGTACGCGTTGCCGCATCTCGTCGCGAGCAAACCGCCGTTGGGTCGTCCGACGACGATGCTGCATGCGCGGGATCAGGTGATGGCGGGTCAGTAACACGCCCTCGCGTTGGCACAGTTCACACCTGCCGGTACCGGCAACGGCACCATCATGTTCAGGCATCGGCCAGTATCGTACACACGACCCGACGATCCGTACGCGGTCCGTCAAACTCACAGAAAAAGATATTCTGCCAGCGCGACAGGCCAAGTTGGCCGTTGAGCAGGGGGATGGTCTCCGATGGTCCGACCAGCCCGGCCTTGAGATGGCTGTCGCCATTGCCATCCTGCCGGTCGTGCAACCACACGCCACGCGGGATGATGCCGCGCAGGAAATTCACGACGTCGGTTTGCACGCTCTCGTCCCAGTTTTCCTGGATCATGAGCGCCGCGGTCGCCCCCTGCGCATACAGTGTCACAATACCATCACGGATCCCGCTTCGTGCAACCACCTCATTCACCTGCGTCGTGATATCGACGAGTGTTTCCCTGCTGGAGGTTTGCAGTTCAATGAGCTCGCGCATTCTGTTATCCCTGTCAGGAGCAGTGCATGATGATTGTTAATTGCACATAAGTGGTGCGCAAATCATACACGAGGTGTCTTTATTCTGTATAAAATCGCCCTGTTTTTCAGGCACAAATCTTGCGTACAGGAAATACCAACAATAACAATAATAATAATAATCCAGCATCAGCTTTTGGAAGGAGCAATACTGTGATCCCGGTCCCGCTCGTGATGTTACTGGTAGTTGGTATGGCCATTACCTTTATGTTGCCATTACTCTAGTCCATTAAAACAATGCCATCTGTGGACCGCCTGGCGGCGCAAACTGGCTGCAGTCCAGGCTGCCATGATCGTCAAAGCCAAGGCGTTGCGCGGCCAGTTTGAAACGTTTCGTCATGAGTTCGGCAAACACGCCCGTCCCCCGCATGCGTGTACCAAACCGCGCATCGTAGGCCTTGCCGCCGCGCGCATCCCGGATGCGGTTCAACACATGCTGTGCCTTGTCGGGCATATGCGTGTGCAGCCAGTCGGCGAACATGTCACTGATTTCATGTGGCAGGCGTAACAGCACATATCCTGCTGACACAGCGCCCGCCTCTCGGGCCTGCTCGAGTATGCTTTCCATCTCGTGGTCGGTCAGCACGGGAATCAGCGGTGCCACCAGCACCGCGACCGGGATCCCGGCCTGCGTTAATGAGCGTATGGTTTGCAGACGACGTTGCGGGCTCGCAGCGCGCGGTTCCATAACGCGTGCCAAAGCCGGATCCAGTGTCGTGATCGATATGGCCACACTGGCCCGGCTGGCCGCCGCGGCCTCAGCTATGGGGTCAATATCCCGCTCGATCAGTGCCGACTTCGTGACAATCGAATACGGGTGCCGGGTTTCGTTCAATACCTCGATGATCTGCCGCGTCAACTGCAGCTTGCGCTCCACCGGCTGGTAGGCGTCGGTATTGATGCCGAGCATAAGCGGCGCGCAACGATAATGACGCGCCGCGAGTTCCTTTTGCAGGAGTACGGGCGCATCGGGCTTGTAAAACAGGCGGCTTTCAAAATCGAGCCCCGGTGACAGATCGAGGTAAGCATGCGTGGGTCGGGCGAAACAATAGACGCAGCCATGTTCGCAACCCTTGTACGGATTAATGGAGCGATCAAATGGCACATCCGGTGACTGGTTATAACTGATGATCGTTTTGCTCGCATCCACCGTCAGGGAGGTGACCAGGGTCTCCCCGGCTTGTTCAAGACTGCCCCAGCCATCGTCGATCGCTTCACGTGTCTGGCCCGTGTAACGATTGTCCGGTGACAAGGTCGCGCCGCGACCGCGTCGTGCATCCTGTCCGCCCTTTGCCATTGTCTCTGGAGCCTGAATGAACCCTGTGCAATAAAAACAGACCTGCCGGCGCCCTGTCCAGTATCGGGCACAGTCCAAATAGTTCGCTACTGGCAGCGTTATGGTCACGCCGCAAGGCCGATCAATACCCGTGCGGAGAAAATTTAAACCTTGCTGGTACTGTGCACATGCCAGTCCCAGGCGCAATCAAGATGGCCACGTACCGCCATAATGCCGTTCAGACCATCTTCGAGCATCGCATGTACCGGTGCACGATCCTGGAAACGGTTATTCGGTCGACGCATCCACATCGCGCCGGCCTGTTCGTTCAGCGGGTTCGAGGTATGCAAGGCATCGGCAATACCGAGCAGGTGCTCGATACGTTCATCGGTCGCCTCACCTTCCGGCAGGGGTTTGACGCCCTCGCGCATACCACGAATCGTGCGGCTGCGGGTGCTGTCAGGCAGGGCCAGCATGTCGATTTTATCTGCATCAGACACGCCCCAGTCATCCAGCATCTGGATGATAAGCGGGGTCAGGTCGAGACGTTGCTGCGGGGAGAACTGCATAAAGAAGTACCAGCTGTTGCGATGTAATACGGGCAAAGTTTACCACAGCGCCGAGGTATTTGCTGACAGTAGCCTTCCTGTTTATAGGGGATATGGCAAGCAGGCTGGCACTGTATAATGCTGTTACAGGTGACATAACGACAACACAGGGAGAACACGCATGCGTGCCATAACCATCACCACGCCAGGAGACAGTCACGTGCTGAACATGGCAGACATGCCCGAGCCAGCACTGAAGAGGGACTCCCAGCTACTGGTGCGACTCAAGGCGGCCGGTATCAACCCGATTGACACCAAGATCCGCGGCGCCATGGATCATTTCCCGGTGCAAAATCCCTGCATCCTCGGTTGTGACGGGGCCGGCATCGTCGAGGCCGTCGGCACACAGGTGAAACGCTTCCGTCCCGGCGACGAGGTGTTCTTCTGCCAGGCCCCTTTTAATGATCGACAGGGCACCTACGCCGAATTGTGTGCCGTGGATGAAGCCTTTGTTGCGCCCAAGCCGGAGTCTCTGGATTTTGCCCATGCCGCCGCCGCGCCGCTGGTGCTGATCACGGCATGGGAGGCGCTGTACGATCGCGCCTGGCTCGAAGACGCGCAACGCGTCCTGATCCATGCCGGTGCCGGCGGGGTCGGTCATGTTGCCATCCAGCTGGCCAGAGCCGCTGGTGCCAGCGTGGCCACCACGGTAAGCACACCGGACAAGGCGGCGCTGG
>JASFJH010000220.1:0-3990 GCA_050122215.1 Granulosicoccaceae bacterium
AGATGCCATGCCGGTAATCGATCTCCAGAACCGCAGGCTTCAACTTGCGGGCCGCAGGGGACTGGAACTCGCGCTTGACCGGGAAGTCGTGCGCAAATTCCTCCGGGTCACAGGAGGTGGACTCCACCGGTCGGAAAAGGATCTGTAGCCGGCTATCGACAGGAATACCTTCTAGCTCGCTTTGTTCGTGGAACAACACGCGCTTTTTCACCACGCAGCTGAAATACAGCTGCATTTCTGCTGTCAGTGGCGTATCGCGTTGCGCGAGCGCTCGCTCGGCACGGTCGGTCCACCACACCTCGACGGGGGTGTCGCGCACTATCACGCTCTGACGATGCCGGTAGGGATTGAGTCGCCGATCGATGGCGACCAATACCGTCCTTAGGGTGGGGAGCTCAAAGTAGCCGGAGTGTGTGTTCACTCGAACCCCCTTGCCAAGGCTGGGCCACCGGCACCATGGCTCGCGGTCAAGCTGTGTGTTGCTGTTGGCGCCATCAGTCAAGCAGCGTCAGAATCTGTCTCAACACGGCCTGCGTACGTTGCGGAGCAGGTGCAGTGACGCCAAGTATGCGCAGCCCCCAGATGCTGGTCATAAGGAATGCGGCCAGGGCCCTGGGATCCTTGTCGGCCGAGAGTTCCCCGCTTGCCTGGGCAGCCTCGAGTGCGCGCTGGAAGTGGGCTTCGATAGTGTCGAAATGCCGGTTTACCCGCTTTCGCACCGCCTTATTCTGGCGGGCCAGTTCCAACACGGTATTGACAAGGAAACAGCTGCGCCTGGCTTGCGCGTTAGCCAAGTCCTCGGCGAGCTGGCGAAAGTAGGCGCGGATCCCCGTCAACGGTGAATCGGCCTGCGTCAGGAAAGCCGCGATGCGGGCTGCACTGCGTTCCCCGTAGTGGTCCAGTGCCGCCAGAAACAGACCTTCCTTCGACTGGAAGGCAGCGTAAAGGCTGCCGGGCTTGAGCTGTGTGGCTTCGACCAGCTCGGCGATGCTGGTGGCACAATAGCCCTGATCCCAGAATGCCTCCATGGCCTTTTCCAGGACGTCTTCTCGCTCGAATTGGATGGGTCTTGCCATAGTGATACTCTCGAAATTTCCACCATTATAGTATTTTTGAACAATTGCTCAATATTATTATTGAACGAATGCTCAATTTGGTCCATAATTATGGAGTATTCATTCAATAATAGACAGGAGCCGGACAAATGGGTGCTTTGCAAGACGCGATTGATGCTTACAACAGTGCGCTGCAGGAACAGGTGCCTTCCGAAACGCTGGCCACGATGGCACGCTGCACGCAAGACCTGAAAGCCGCAGGTATCGAAGACCGCGCCCTGCGTACGGGCGAAGCGATGCCCGATTTCGAACTGCCCAACCAGCACGGCGAGATGCGTCGCCTGTCAGATTACCTGGCGCAATCGCCTGTTGTGCTGAACGTGTATCGTGGCGGCTGGTGTCCCTACTGCAATATGGAAATGAAGGCGCTGCATGACGTGCTGCCGGAAATCGAAGCGCACGGCGCACGGCTTGTTGGCATGGCGCCGGAGACACCGGACAAGGCTGCGTCCACCGCCGAACGCAACGAGATCAATATCGACATTCTCAGTGATGCGGGCAACCGGGTCGTCGAGCGTATGGGACTGGTATTCGAGTTGCCCGAAGCCCTGCGCCACATCTACGACAAGTTCGGCCTCGATGTGTCGGCCTATAATGGTGACGACAGCTTCAGGTTGCCTGTGCCTGCCACCTACATCATCGCCCGGGACGGGGTGATTGTTGGCGACTTCGTCAACGTAGACTACACGCAGCGACTGGAACCAGCGGACATCGTCGCAAAGCTCGCCACGCTGTAAGGGGGAGAAGGGCGCCTGGAACCTCTTCGGAAGGGGCGCAGGAATTCAAAATAATCACCCTGTCCCCTTATTTTCCGATGTGTGGTTCGGGTGGTGCCCCTGGATCTCATCGTGACAGGAAGCGTTATGGCAGCTTATGAGCACGACGAGCGGGCAGGGCCTGTGGTGAATGTGGTTTGTGCCGTCTTAGTTAAAGAACACCACGATCCATATCAATACTACATGGCTGAAGAATATTCTGCTCATTTATTAGCTCATTGAGCTTTCCCATTGCATAATTTTCAGCAAGTTCTACAGCGACTTTGATAAGTACAGATATGCCTTCGTTATGGAACTCGTTTTTGATAATTTCCCAAACTTCATTTCTCTCAAGAGCAGCGGCAAGATCGTGGCCTTTTGAGGTCAACCGGATATCCCTGGTAAGCCAGGCCCCCTCACCTGTTGTGGTGCGCGTGTAGCCAATACCTTTGCCTGTACTGGCGCGCACAATATCTTTATCTTCCAGCAGCTGCATATGAAAAAGAAATGTATCATCTTCAAAATTGAACCCTTGTTCTTTGAAGTGATTAATGTTCGCAAAAGGGGTGTTTGAATACTTGAATACGCCTAGCAGTCCTTTTAGATAGTGAGTATCGATATTCATGTCAATCTCCTTGATATTAACCGGAGACGAAATAGCGTCAGAGATTACTTCTCACCTGAGCTGACAGCCTATTCGTCCACTGCCCGGTCACCTTCCATTTTATTCTGCGTTCTTTTTGGTTTTGCTGGAATATATCCAGTAGTAGAGTAGATAATATTCTGGAGTGAGGATCAAGGCATCACTTGCACGAGCATAACAAGCTGTAATTATTGTAATATTAGAATATTAAAGGCCTTTGACGTCCTGCATGAGCTCTGATGGACCCGCTTCGCTTCTGACCGGTAATAGAATGGCCAGTTATAATGTGGGGTTACGGGCATCTCCACCTTTGTTACTGTTCACCAACGTTGTATTTTTCTGCCAGCAGACGCTTGATTACCGGCACGGCCGCGGTGGCGGCGTCTTTGCCTGCCTGGATGGAATGTGGCTTGAGTTCAAAGTCGCCAAACGGTAATGCGCCGAGGTCGGGCTGGATCACGACATCCGCCTGCTGCAGATCGGTGGCCGTGATCGCCTGGGACATGATGGACAGCGCCTGTTGCATCACGGCGAGGGTGCTGTCGAGCTGTATCGGATCACTGGGTCGCCGCGAGACATCCACGGCAATCACCATATCCGCACCGAGCTGCCTGGCCAGCAGCACCGGCACCTTGCTGACCAGCCCGCCATCGACATAATCGCGCCCGTTGATGGTTACCGGGCTGACCAGACCGGGAATGGTGCTCGATACCCTGGCCGCGAGACCGGCGTCGCCGCGGGTAAACGCGACCAGCTTGCCGGATTCCAGATTGGTGGCGGTGGCGGCAAAGGCAATGTCGAGGCCTTCGATGGGGCGATGCTGTAACAGCGTGTTGATGAAGTCCTGCAGCAATTCGCCGCGGATCAGGCCGCGCCCGGAATAGGACCAGTCTGCGATCTGTTCGCGCTCGAGGTGGTTAGCAATGTCTTCGAGTCGCTTGCCCCGGATCCCGCCGGCATACAGCACGCCGGTGACCGCTCCGGCACTCGTGCCGACAATCAGATCGGGATGGATACCGTTATCTGCCAGGACATTGAGCACACCCACGTGGGCAAAGCCGCGCGTGGCACCTCCACCCAGCGCATAGGCGATCACGGGCTGCTTGTTAAAGGCCATCGCGGGCGGCGCTTCCTGTGGCGGATGCTCTATCACCAGCGCAGGCGGGACGGTGGCGCATCCGGATAACCAGAGGATCACCATCAATACCAGGAAAGGGTGGGGCCGAGCTATTGTCATGTTTACGTGTTCACCATGGGGTCATTGGCAGCGGAATCCATTTTCCCTTAGATTAGCGCGATAGGGTCGCTGACCCCAAATACATAGTTATTACTGACATCATTGCCGCCCTGGGGAAAACTGACCAGATAATCATTACGGAGGCTTACATGACTGGCACGGATTTATTTTCCCCCATCAAGCTGGGCGATCTGACATTGCCGAATCGCATGGTCATGGCGCCATTGACGCGTAACCGGG
>JASFJH010000221.1:0-3987 GCA_050122215.1 Granulosicoccaceae bacterium
CTTCTGCGCCGTGTCGGAGGCCGTGCGCGAATATCCCGAACTCGTGCAAAAGTACCTGGGTTCGGTTGTGCCCCACACCGACAATTACTTTGCGTGTCTCAATGCCGCGGTGTTTACCGACGGTACCTTTGTCTACATCCCGGAAGGCGTGCAGTGCCCGATGGAGTTGTCGACCTACTTCCGTATCAACGAGGCCAGGACCGGCCAGTTCGAGCGCACCCTGATTGTCGCCGAGGCCGGCAGCCATGTCAGTTACCTGGAAGGGTGTACGGCGCCGATGCGTGATGAGAACCAGCTGCACGCGGCGGTCGTCGAACTCATTGCCATGGAGGATGCGCGCATCAAGTACTCCACGGTACAGAACTGGTATCCCGGCGATGAACAGGGCCGCGGCGGTATCTACAACTTTGTCACCAAGCGTGGCGACTGCCGCGGTGACCGTTCGCACATTTCCTGGACCCAGGTGGAAACCGGCTCTGCCATCACCTGGAAATACCCGAGCTGCATCCTGCGCGGTGATGATGCCGTGGGCGAGTTCTACTCGGTCGCCGTGACCCGCGGCAAGCAGCAGGCGGATACGGGCACGAAGATGATTCACCTGGGGCGCAATACGCGCAGCACGATCGTGTCCAAGGGCATCTCGGCAGGCGAGGGGCAGAATACCTACCGCGGGCTCGTGCGCATGGCGGGGCGTGCGGAAAATGCGCGCAATCACAGTCAGTGCGATTCCCTGCTGATCGGTGACCGCTGCGGGGCACACACCTTTCCCTATATCGAGGTGAGCAATCCAACCGCCAAAGTGGAACACGAGGCCACCACCTCGAAGCTCAGCGAGGATCAACTGTTCTATTGCCGGCAGCGCGGCCTGTCTGAAGAGGACGCGGTGTCCATGCTGGTGAACGGCTTCTGCAAGGAGGTGTTCCAGGAACTGCCCATGGAATTTGCCGCAGAAGCACAGAAACTGTTGAACATCACGCTGGAAGGCGCGGTCGGTTAACACCTGGAAATGGAGATGTCAGATATGCTTTCTATCAAGAATTTACACGTCGCTGTCGAGGGTAAAGCGATCCTGCGGGGGCTGGACCTGGTCATCGGCCGCGGCGAAGTGCATGCCATCATGGGGCCGAACGGTTCCGGTAAAAGTACGCTGTCCCATGTATTGGCCGGCCGCGACGGTTACGAGATCACGGCGGGCGAGATATCGTTTGATGGCGAGAACCTGCTGGCCCTGGCGCCGGAAGAGCGTGCCCACCACGGCATCTTTCTCGGCATGCAGTACCCGGTGGAACTGCCGGGCGTGAACAACATGACGTTCATGCGCGAATCGCTGAACGCGAACCGTCGTGCGCGCGGTGAAGAAGAACTCGAAGCCGTCGACTTCATCAAGGCGGTGCGCGAGAAAGCCAGGCTGCTCGAACTCGACGAGAAACTGTTGAAGCGTAACGTCAATGTCGGCTTTTCCGGTGGCGAGAAGAAACGTAATGAAATCCTGCAAATGGCCATGCTCGATCCGCAACTCGCGATTCTCGATGAAACCGATTCCGGCCTCGATATCGATGCGCTGCGCATTATCGCCGGTGGCGTGAATGCCCTGCGCAGTCCGGAGCGTTCCATTGTCCTGATCACGCATTACCAGCGACTGCTGGATTTCATCGAGCCCGATGTCGTGCATGTGCTCGTCGGCGGGCGTATCGTGCGCTCGGGTGACAAACAACTGGCGCAGGAACTCGAAGCAAAAGGCTATGGCTGGCTTGAGGAAGGAGCCGCAGCATGATCACGGCAGACCAGCAGCACAACTGGTTGCAGCAGCTGACGACCCGCTCCGACAACGATCTGCCGGAAAACGCCCCCGTATGGCTGCGCGAGGCCCGCGACACCGCGAGGCAGGCCATGGTGGAGTTGCCGGTGCCGCATCGCAAGCAGGAAGCCTGGCGCTATACCAGCATCGATGCCTTGCTCAAGCACGCGTTCCGGCCTGCCGAAGAACAGCCACTTGACGAACAGGCGCTTGATATAAGCGATTGCCTGATCCCGGCACTGGATGCCTACCGGCTGGTCTTCGTCAACGGCCACTGTGTACCGCAACTGTCGACCATCCGGGATCTTCCCGCGGGCGTGACCCTGGGCAGCCTGCGGGCCGTGCTGTCCGTCGACCCGGAAATGCTGTCGGCCTGGTTCGGGCAAACCGCCGCACACACCGAACATGTCTTTACGGCACTGAATACGGCACTGCTGAATGACGGTATGTTCCTGCACGTGGAAAGCGGCGTTGATCTGGATCGACCCATCGAGGTGATCTATCTCAGCGAGGTTGATGCGCAGCCACTGTTGCAGCAGCCGCGCAATCTCGTCGTACTGGACGAGGGTGCCAGTGCCACGCTGGTCGAGCGCTTCATGGCGCGCCCGGCTGCGGCGCCGCCCGTGTATTTTCACAATAATCTCACCGAGATTGCGGTGGGCAAGGGTGCCTCGCTGGCGCATTACCGGGTCCAGGACGAAAGTCGCAGTGCCTATCACCTGAGCAGTCTGTACCTGTCGCAGCAGGCGGACAGCCATTATCGCGGAACGACCTTTTCGTTTGGCGGTGCCTGGGCCAGAACCGATTACACCACGACCTTCAAACAGGAAGGCGCAGAATGTGTACTGAACGGCCTGTATACCGTCGGGGATCAGCAATTGACGGACTTTCACCTGGACGTTCGCCACAGTGTGCCCGGCTGTGCCAGCCGCGAGCAATTCAAGGGTGTGCTGTATGGCAAGGGGCGGGCCGTGTTCGATGGCCGCATCCTGGTTGACAAGCAGGCGCAGCACAGCGATGCGCATCTCACGAATGACAACCTCATGCTTACCCGCAAGGCCGAGGTCGACACGAAGCCCCAACTGGAAATCTATGCCGATGATGTGAAGTGCAGTCACGGCACCACGGTCGGGCAGCTCGATCCCCAGCAGGTGTTTTACCTGCGTTCGCGCGGCCTTGATGAAGCCGCCGCGCGCAAAATGCTGTGCCTGGGGTTTGCCGGTGAGATTGTCGATCACATCGAGGTGCAGGCGCTGCGCGACGAGGTTGCCGCAAAACTGAACGACACCCTTGATAACGCTGCGGCTGCAAAAGGGTAAGCACTATGGATACGAAAAACACGCCCGTGCAAAATCAGCCGGAGGACGCATCACTGGAACAGCGCGTCATTGCCGCGATGCGTACGGTTTATGACCCGGAAATCCCCGTTAACATCTATGACCTCGGTCTGATCTACGAGGTACAGATCAACGAGCAGTCCGAGGTGTTCGTCAAGATGACGCTCACCGCCCCCGGTTGCCCGGTGGCCGGCATATTGCCGGGCCAGGTGGAGTCCGCGATCCGGTCTGTGGAGGGTGTCACGGATGCCCGCGTGGAACTGGTCTGGGATCCCCCCTGGACCCGGGAGCGCATGAGCGATGAAGCAAAGCTGACACTGGGACTGTTATGAACAGGAAAAGGAGCTACGTATGAGTGTTGCACTGACTGAAGGTGCTGCCAGGCACGTCGAAATGATGCTGGGAAAACGCGGCCACGGTGTGGGCCTGCGCCTGGGGACACGCAAATCGGGATGTACCGGTTTTGCCTACGTGGTCGATTATGCCGATACTGTCGACGACAGCGATGTCGTATTCGAAAGTCACGGCGTCAAGGTCGTGGTCGATAAACAGAGTCTGCCGCGGCTTGACGGCCTCGAGGTGGACTACGTGAAACAAAGTGTCACCAACCAGGGATTTGAATTCCGTAATCCCAATGTCAAGGACATGTGCGGTTGCGGTGAATCCTTCAGCGTGTAAACAGACACAGGAATCATGATGACTACCCTGGATGACATCGTCGAGATCTTCGAGCTGCTCGGTGACTGGGATCAGCGCTACCAGTACCTGACCGAGCTGGGCGAAAAAATGCCTGCCATGCCCGAAGCGCTGAAGACCGATGCGAACCAGGTCAAGGGTTGCATGAGCCAGGTC
>JASFJH010000222.1:0-3973 GCA_050122215.1 Granulosicoccaceae bacterium
CATTGCCAGCGTGTTTGTACCGGGCGTGCTGATCATCGCCGTGCTGACCTGGCTGGCCTGGTACAACTTCGGCCCGGAACCGAAGATCAGTTACATGCTCGTTACAACCATGACCGTGTTGATCATTGCCTGCCCCTGCGCGCTCGGTCTGGCCACACCGATCTCGATCATGGTTGGTGTCGGCAAGGCCGCGGAATACGGGATCCTGATCCGCAATGGCGATGCCCTGCAGCGCAGTGGCCAGCTCGACACGGTGGTGCTCGACAAGACCGGCACGATCACGCAAGGTATGCCAAGTGTTACATCGATCAAGAGCGCAGCCAGTTATGATGAAGATACGGTATTGCGCCTGGCCGCGGCTGTTGAAGCCGGCTCTGAACACCCGCTGGCTGCAGCCGTGTTACGCGCGACCGATGAACGTAGCCTGGCACGGGATGAAGCCACCGCTTTCAAAGCGGTGCCGGGACAGGGTGTGCAGGCCAGCGTGCATGGCAAGACTGTCCTGTTCGGCAACACGCGTTTTATGCAACATCAACGGATCAATATCGATGAGTTAACGCGTGATGCACAGGCGCTCGCCGCGCAAGGCGCGACACCGATGTACCTCGCCTGTGATGGCCGGGCTGCCGGTATTATTGCGGTCAGTGATCCGGTCAAACAGGATTCAAAGGACGCGATTGCCGCGCTGCAGCAGCAGGGGATCCGGGTCGTCATGTTGACCGGTGACAATGCAGTGACCGCAGCGGCAGTCGCTGACGAGGTTGGCGTGGATGAGGTCATGGCCGAGGTCTTGCCGCAGGACAAGGCCGACAAGGTTGCCAGCTTACAGGGCCAGGGGCGGGTAGTTGGCATGGTCGGTGACGGTATCAATGATGCGCCGGCGCTGGCGCAGGCCGATGTCGGTTTTGCCATCGGTACGGGTACCGATGTCGCGATCGAAAGTGCCGATGTCACGCTTATCCGTGGTTCGCTGCACGGCGTTGAGGACGCGATTTCGATTTCGCGGGCGACGGTGCGTAATATCAAGCAAAATCTGTTTGGTGCGTTTATCTATAACTCGCTGGGCATCCCGGTGGCGGCCGGCGTGTTATTCCCATTCGTCGGTATCCTGCTCAACCCGATTATTGCCGGTGGCGCGATGGCGCTGTCATCGCTGACCGTAGTAAGTAACGCTAACCGCCTGCGCTTTTTTTCCATCAAGCACACTTGAGCGGCTTGCAGGTCATGCCGGCTAGGTTTTGATCCACGGGTTAATATCGATGGTGCCAAGGATTGTCTTCGACACCCGGTCCAGCACAACCACCATATCATGGTGCTTACCGGAAAGCGGGTAGGCAACAAGCTGTGCAGGGGTCTTGCTGTGCTTTGCCAGGAACGCATCAATCAGCGCCTTTGACCCCTTGACCTTTTCGCCGTATTTCACCAGGTCAATGGCCTTGTGGTAGTTGTTTTCAATGTGACTGCCCAGCTCCCGGTAAAACTCGGGGCGTTTGTCAAACGACGGTTTGCCTTCGAGTGACTCGAACATGACCTGTGCTGCCACCTCCGGGTTAGTCGGCTTCTCGGCGTAGACCCAGGTCGGACCAACAACATTCAGCTTGATCTTGCTCGTGTCGAGTTTGTTCAGATACACAGGTTTTATTTCTGCGCGTGGCACAACAGTGAAACGGTCGACACCGAAGGCCACGAAGGCCGGCCGTTCGGTATAGATGATCGAGGCACCGTAGATAAAGGCGCTGAGTTGTACGAGCGCAATCAGGGCCAGGTCAAACTTCAGGCCTTTTTTACCGGGTTTGAAGACAACCAGCGTCAGCAACGGGCCGAGTACGATGTCGACGGCGATGAGGATCTGCAGCGGCAGGAGCGTACCTTCTACCTTGAATAATGGCGAGGGATACCAGACAAAGAATGTCAGCAACAGGAAGATACCAACGATCGTAGCGCTGATGCCCAGGTGCGCGATAAACGCCTTGTACCGGTTCATGTGCATGGCATGTCTTCTCCTTGTTAATTATTCAGCAAGCCGCAATTCATCGAACAATTACAGAAAAGGCACTTGTTCCGGAAGATTATTTTAGTTGGAGAAACGCTTTGATCAAGGCGATACAGGGTCGAGCAGTGCCTCGAGCTGTTCGCCAACCAGTTCTGCCCGCCAGCCCTGCAAGATCGCGACGTCGCGTTTGCCACGTACCAGCCTATCGATATCCCGGCGTGGTGCGAGCAGGGCCGGGTCGACCTCGTGCTGCTCGGCAGCAGCCTGGATGAGCTGGCGGATTTTTTTCGCGAGGGCTTTTTCATCCTTGCTCGGCATGTGTCGCTTGGCCGGCTCCGGCCATTGGTCCTGCGGGACGGTCAGCGTGTTGGCAATGACCCCGAGCAGTTCAGTGCCAAAGCGTTTGAGCTGCTTCGCGGTGAGCCCGGCCTCGGCCAGTTCTTCGGGTTGTTGGGGTCGCAGGTCGGCCAGCGCGAACAGGCAGTCATCGGCCAGCACCCAGCGGCGCGGGATGTCCATATGCTGGGCCTGTTGTTCACGCCAGGCCGCAAGGCGTTGCAGGATGAGCAGGCTCTGCGGCGGCAGTCGGTTGGCGCCTTTCAGGCGTTGCCAGGCCAGCTCCGGCGGGTTGGCATAAAGTTCTGCTGCCTCGAGTCGCGCACACACGTCGCGGTGCCAGCTTTCGCGGCCCCGCTCGGCCAGTTGCTGACGCTGCAGCTGGTAGACCTGTGCCAGGTACTCGACATCGTCGGCGGCATAGCGTAATTGTGCCTCGCTCAAGGGCCGCTGGCTCCAGTCGGTGCGTGCGTGGGATTTGTCGAGGCTGGCGCCACAGAGTTTTTCCACGAGCGTGGCATAACTGACCTGCCCCGGGATGCCGAGCAGGGCGGCGGCGAGCTGGGTATCAAACAGGGGCGCCGGCACGCGGCCACGCAGGTGATAAAAAAGTTCCATATCCTGCGAGGCGGAATGAAAGATCTTCGTAATGGCCGGATCTTCGAGTTTCTCGCACAGTGCAGAGAGATCATCGAGTGCAATCGCATCAACAAGGTAAATCTTTTCACCGGTGTTGATCTGGATCAGGCATAACTGCGGGTAGTAGGTCTTCTCACGCATGAATTCGGTATCCAGCGCGAGCCACTCGCAGCCGCCCAGTTCCCGACACAGTTGTTGCAGTTGCTCGGGCTTGTCGATGTATTCGTATGGCATGGCGCGCAAGTCTATCAGGAACTGTCCGCCTCGGCAGTAATGGCGCAATTGTGGCAGAGCAGGTAAGCTTCGCGCATGTATCAAGTTGTATTGCGTTTGCTGGATATCTGCATGTTTCGCGCCGGGCCGCAGGACCTGCCTGCCTCGCCGTGGTTGCTGAAACTCCTGTTTGCCGCCTATATCGCTGTCGGCGTGCTGGCGGGTCGTCTGCTCGGCTCGGTGTCGAAGGCCTTTGTCGAGGCGCTGTTCGATGCCAGCATTCTCGGCCTCGTGTTGTTCATATTCCTGAACTGGCGTGGTCTGGCCGCGCGGTTTGTGCAGGTCTATTCGGCCGCGCTGGGTTGCGGCACGGTCATCAACACGGTGGCACTGCCGCTGATCTACGGCATCGCCTCGGCGCAGGTGAGCGGTGGTGTATCGATCGAACTGGCGCTGATCTGGATGGCCATCCTCGGCTGGGATATCGCCGTGTTTGCCCACATTCTGCGGCATGCCTTTAATATCAGTCTGGGCCGCGGCCTCATGTTCAGCGTGATTTATGTCGTGGCCTATTACCAGGTGGCTTCAGCCCTGTTTCTCGAGGCGAGTTAATGCACGTTCATATCCTCGGCATCTGCGGTACGTTCATGGGGGGGCTGGCACAACTCGCGGCTGCCGCCGGACACCGTGTCACCGGACAGGATGCCGGCGTCTATCCGCCCATGAGTACGCAACTCGAACAGGCCGGTATCGCATTGCATGAAGGCTATGATGTCGCGCCTCTCGACCCGG
>JASFJH010000223.1:0-3954 GCA_050122215.1 Granulosicoccaceae bacterium
GCGACGATTGGCGACAGCACGGGAGTGGGCACGATCATCAGTGAGGACCCGGCGCCGGAGATCACGATCGACGACATCACCATCTACGAAGGTGGCGAGGGCGGCCCGGCGACGGCGAGCTTCACGATCACGATGAGCAACCCGACCTACGAGGACGTGACGGTGAACTGGAGCGTGTCCCCGGACACGGCGGCGCTGACGGATTACAGCGGCCCGGCCTCGGGCACGGCGACGATCGCCGCGGGCACCACGAGTGTCGTCGTTGATCCGGCCCTGACGTTCACAGCGGAATATGATCAGCTCCCTGAGCCGGATGAGTTCTTCAATGTCACGCTCGATAGCGTCAGTGGTGGCGGAGCAGTGATAACCGACGATCTGGGTGTCGGCACTATCGTCAGCGCTTCAATAGCATCACCCACCGTACTGAACGGTTCGATCATCACCAATACGAACGTGCAGTCCCAGATCATGCTGCTCACGTTCACCGATACTACGGATCCGAGTAACACCTTCACCACGCAGCTGTCGCTGGAGGAAGAGGGCCAGCAGGGCAACATCACGCTGACCGAGTTTGCTATTGATGTGGGCTTTGAGATCGATCCCGATACCGAGTACGCGTTGAGTCTGCAGTGGGTGTCTGGTCCCAAGATCCAGATCACCGGTATGGAGATCGAAGGCGTGGAGATCATCGGGCAGAGCGATCACGTCGTGCTGGACGAGTCATTCCAGAATGTTCCCAAGCCAAACCAGGGCCACATTCTGAACATAACTTTCGAGCCGGCGACCCAGAACCCGGATGGTACGTTTGGCAGTGATGGTTTGCTGCTCAGTGGTCCGGAGCCGCTTGATTACAATGCCGCCACGGTGGGGACCAGCGGCGATGATACGTTGACGGGCACTGCCGGTGACGATGTGTTGGTCGGTGATGAGGGCAACGACTCGCTTTCCGGTGGCGATGGCAACGATGCCCTGCATGGTGGTCCGGGTGCCGATGTGCTGGCTGGTGGGACCGGTAATGACACCGTGACCTACTTCGACTCCAGCGCAGGCGTGAACATCAACCTCGCAGCGGGAACTGCCTCGGGTGGCGATGCCACGGGTGATACGCTCACCGGCATTGAAAACGTCATCGGCAGCGATGACAAGACCGAGAGCGATACGCTTACCGGTGACTCGGGTGATAATGTCCTGCTCGGCCTGGCTGGTGACGACATACTCGTCGGCGGCGACGGTGATGACACGCTTGTCGGTGGTCCGGGTAATGATATTATCGATGGCGGCGCAGGTGACGACCTCATCATCGGCAACGCCGATGCGGATTCGTCGCTGAGCGGCGGCTCCGGTGCCGATACTTTCCGTTACCTGAGCATGAACGACGTGCCTGATATCATTGAAGACTTCGATACTACCGAAGGTGATGTGCTCGATATCGCAATGGTACTGGACTATGACGGCAGTACTCCGCTGGAGGATTACGTGTTGCTGGATACGACCACGAGTCCGGGTGACACGCTGGTTATGGTCAATCCGACCGGTACCGGCGATCCGGGTGACTACGAGGTGCTCGCGACGTTACAGGGTACTCCCATCACTGATTCAGTGGATGACCTTGTCGCCAGTGGCAACCTGGTCGTCACGGAAATCTTCTAACGTGATAATCACATAACATGATTTACCGCCGGTGCATTGTACCGGCGGTTTTTTAATAATTTACTATTTATCAAATGCCTATAGAAATATTTTAATTATTTGGATTATGTGTTAAGAATAAGTACAATCTAAATACAAACAAGGTATTCTTCTAAATACTGGGGCCAAGGGAGTACTCATGAAAACAAAAACATTTTCACTCGGGTTAATCGCTGTCGCGCTGTCATCGATTATTTCTACCCCGGCATTGGCTGTGACGCTGCAGGAAGCCGTCAAACAGACCCTTGCTACGAACCCGGATATCCTGGTCGAGACCAACGAACGTCTGGCTCGCGACGAGGAACGCAAGCAGGCGCGCGCCGGCTATTTCCCCAGCGTGGATGTGTCCGCCGGCATCGGCCATGAATGGAGCAACAACCCGACGACGCGTGCCACCCTTGATGGTGAAAAGACCGAGCAATATACGCGAGGCGAAGGCGCCATCACGATGCGGCAGATGCTGTTTGATGGCTTTGCCACGAGCAGCGAGGTGGACCGGCAGAAGGCTCGCGTAAACTCCCAGGCCTTCCGTATCCATGGCACTGCCCAGAACACCGCACAAAGGGCCGTTGAGGTCTACCTTGAATTGCTGCGCCGTGAACGTTTGCTGGCACTGGCCAGGGAAAACCTCGCCGCCCATGAAAAGACCTACGATCAAATCAAGTTGCGCAGCGAATCAGGCGTCGGCCGCAAGGCCGATCTCGACCAGATCGAGGGCCGCCTTGCGCTTGCCCGCACCAACGTGATTGCAGAGGAAAGCAATCTGTTCGATGCACAGACCAATTACCTGCGCGTGGTGGGTGAGCTGCCCAAGGACAGCCTCGAGAAGCCAACTGTCGGTGCAAAGATGCCCGGTTCACTGGATCTGGCGGTAGAGCAGGCTGTGGCCAATCACCCGACCTTGCAATCCGCTGAAGCCGATGTGGAAGCGACCCGTGCCCAACATCGCGCGGCGAAACACCGCTTCTATCCACGTTTTGATCTCGAGCTCTCCCGTACCTGGGACAATGAACTGGACGGCGTTGATGGTACCAACGAGGAAGAACAGATCATGGTTCGCATGCGCTGGAACATCTTCAATGGCGGCAGGGATTATGCACGACGCAAACAGACGGCTCATCTGATCAACGAGGCCTCCGAAGTACGTAACGGCACCCGGCGCCAGGTGGTCGAGAGTATCCGTCTGTCGTGGAATGCCTATGAAGCAACCAGAACGCAGCTCACTTATCGCAAGCAGCACCTCGAGTCGAGCAGGAAGACACGTGATGCCTATACCAAGCAGTTCAACATCGGGCAGCGTACCCTGTTGGACCTGCTGGATTCGGAAAATGAACTGTTCGAGGCGGGCCGCGCGTATGTAAATGCGGATACCGATAACCTGTTCTCGCAGTACCGTATCCTGACCGGTACCGGCACCCTGATTGAAAGCCTCGGCTTGTCATTGCCTGAAGAGGCGTCTCTTCATAGCAGTAACCAGTAAAACTTGTATCCATAACATAAAACGAAAGGGCGCACCTCATGGCTGCGCCCTTTTTTGTTGTTATCACGCTCAGAGTGAGCATTTTGGGCTGACATAAAAAATACCGCCAGGGGCAGGCTGGCGGTGGGGTAACCGGTTAATGGGGAGCGGTTAAGGAAGGATGACAGACAGAGTTCATTTCTTTCACTGGTCAATCCAGTCAATCTCGATAGATTCTGTTCACGGTGACATTGCCAAATCATGATATTTGGCCGAAATGTGTTATGTTGGCCATAAGAAAACCGCCTGTTTATCAATGAGTAGTGGTTGTTTACTTCAGGGTTATAAGCAAATATCTTAAGGATGGCTTTTATTGGTAAATATAAGTCTGTTTATATCATTTGATTAATGAATATTAGGGTGTTGCAGTAGAGATGATCAAGGTAATGCTGGTAGACGACCACCCGGTCGTACGAGACGGTTACCGTCGACTGCTTGAAGGTTCCGCCGATATCCAGATTGTGGCAGAGGCGGGTAGTGGTGAGGAAGCTTGTGAGCTGTTTGCCAAACACGGTGCCGATGTAGTGGTGTTGGATCTCAATATGCCTGGGATTGGCGGGCTGGAGACAATCCGCCGTCTGCGCGCCAGGGACCCAAAGCTGCGTATCCTCGTATTCAGCATGCATGATAACAAGGTCATGATCGAACGTGCGCTGTCTGCCGGTGAGGAAGGCTATCTACAAAAATCCAGCGTGGCGGAACAGATGGTGGAAGCAGTACACTCCGTGGCCGAGGATAGGCCACAC
>JASFJH010000224.1:0-3944 GCA_050122215.1 Granulosicoccaceae bacterium
CGCCGATAGCAGTTTCGATGTCGTGATCATCGACAGCACCGATCCCATCGGCCAGGCCGCGCGCCTGTTCTCAACCGAATTTTATACCGATTGTCAGCGCATCCTGCGAGACGGTGGCGTGATGGTCGCCCAGAGTGAATCACCACTTTGCCACCTGCCGCTGATCAAATCCATGCGCGGCAACATGCGCGAGGCGGGTTTTTCTGCCGTGCAGACCCTGCACTTCCCGCAACCATGTTACCCGACCGGCTGGTGGTCATGCACACTGGCCGGCAAGGATATTGCCCTCGACGCCTTCCGCTATGAAGCGGCGGCACAACGCGCATTCACTACCCGCTATTACAGTGCAGATGGGCATCGCGGCGCGGCAAACCTGCCGTTTATGCAGGAAGCGCTGGCTGACTGATCGGGACCACAGAGTTGCTGCAATAAAAAATGGCGCCGCTGGCGCCATTTTTTATTGCTATGTACAAAGCGGCTGGTTCCTCACCTGCCGCACCATTTCTGCACATCTTTCTTTGCAGCGGCCTCGGCTTTTTTACGGGCCCGCTTGTCAAGAAAGCTGCGCTTGCCGTTTTTGTCATACACGTACAGGCCGCCCGAGGTAGTGTATTCACTGTAACGATCGCGTGCGACCTGACAGTTGTGGGCACGAACCTGCTTGTTGTGTTTTTCCCTGGCTTGTTGTTGTTTCTTTTGTGCCCGCTCGCGTTCGCGCATCTCGAGGTAACGACGCTGCGCTTCGCGGCGCTGCCTGTCGTAATCGGACTCGGCCAGCATAAGGCCGTCGATATGGCTATCACTGTAGGAAGGTGTCCCCAGCAGCATTCCGAGTACAACCAGTGTGATCAGCTTCCAGCCCCGCATAATGCCCTCCTTTTTATATGTTTCGCCATTATTACGCCGCGCAGCGCGCACAGCAAATTAGCGCAGCCGTTCGAGGCGCAATCGTTCACGGCTATCGAACAGCCGGTGCGAGGCCAGCCACACCGCGGTCATCGTGCCAAAGCCGGTGCCGGCAGCGATCAGGAACATGATCAGGATCTGGTACTTGACCGCCTCGATCGGTGCCGTACCCGCGAGGATCTGGCCGGTCATCATACCCGGCAGGCTGACGATACCGGCTGCCGCCATGGCGTTGATGATCGGCAGCATACCGGCACGCATACTATCATGACGGATCGTGTTCATCGCCTGCTGCGCACTTTCGCCAAAGGCGAGGCGCGCATCGATGATGGCACGCTTGTCGCGCGCCGTGCTGGTCAGGCGCTCAAGCCCCAGCGCGATACCGGTCATGGTGTTGCCAAGTATCATGCCCAGCAGCGGGATCGCGTACTGCGGCATGTACCAGGGATCGTTACCTATTATAAAAAGGAGTGACATCAGGGTAACGGTAAAGGTCGAGATAAACATCGATACCGTGCCCATGGCAAAGCCCCAGCCACCGCGGAAGCGGTGCGTCTGCCGCGCCATCACCTCGCGTCCTGCGACCAGCAACATGATCAACGCCATGCCTGTCATGAACCACAGGTTGACGTTATCGAACAGCAGCTTGAGCACAAGGCCGATGAGTAACAACTGCACCGTGGTGCGCAACGCCGCGATGAGCAGTTGCGTGGCTATCCCGAGCTGCAGTCGCAGGCTGAATACGGCGAGCAGGATCACGAGTGTCGCGGCAATCCCCAGATCAATAGCTGTCAGGCTAATCACGTTCATGCCGCCTGCTCCAGTTTGCCCCTGGCGATGACCAGCTGTCGCTTCGCGACTCGCTTGATCTGTGCCGGCTCGTGGCTGACCCAGATAGCCGCGGCCTGTTCTGTGTCCAGGTAGTCCTTGATCAGTGCCTCGACGCGCAGGGTATTAGCAGGGTCCACGTTGGCCGTGATCTCGTCGAGTAACAGCACGCGTGGCCTGAACTGCAAGGCGCGTAACAGGGCAAGCCGCTGCTTTTCACCACTGGAGAGTCGCGACACCGGCCAGGTTTGCACCTCGTTGACAAAACCGAGGCGAGTAAAATCCACCTGCTCGGCGTGCAGAAAGTGATCCGATACACTGGGCAGCCACCAGTGACTTTCCGCCGCAAGATAGGCGACCTGCCGTCGCCAGGCGGGCGCGGCGACGGCCTGCTGATCCTTGCTATCGAGCATTATCTTGCCGGTATGCGGATCGAGATCGGCGAGTGCCCGTAACAACAGAGACTTGCCCGAACCTGATTCGCCAGACAGACACACACACTCGCCCGCGGCCAGCGACAGGCTGACAGGCCCGATCAAGCCCGTAGACACATTTTCTGCACGGAATAAAATTGGCATATTCGACTTATAATCCAGCTACTCGCGTCGATCCCGATCATCAACCACAACAGGGAGCGTCATTATGGCAGAACCCGATATGCCGCAACAGGCACCCTATGCCGTTGAACTTGAAGCCGGCGATTACTGGTGGTGTGCCTGCGGCAAGTCTGCTGACCAGCCGTTTTGCGATGGCTCACATCAGGGCACGGAATTTGAACCGGTCAGGTTCACCATCGCGGAGAAAACCAAAGTCTGGCTATGTGGCTGCAAACGTACCCAGGACCCGCCGTTCTGCGATGGCACGCACAATCGAATTCAGGATTTATGAATGATGATTTATGAACGAAAAATCAATCATCAATAAGGTTACTTTCATCAGGTGTGTGGAAACAAGGCGCAAGCGGCCGAGAAACAATTAATTAATCCGATCAAGCGAGTGAATGCCAGGCACCGCTTCCGGTAACGAGGGTTGCTTTGATCAGGCGGATGGATGCAAGGCGCAAGCGGCCGAGAAAACGGAGTTTACACGTGAGTAAATGAGTATTTCGAGGCCGCTTGCAACACAGCAGACGCCGCCTCAGCAAAGCAACCAAAAAAAGTGGGCGCCGAAGCGCCCACCAAATACCACCAGGTGAGAGGGGTCATTTGCTGGAGGTAAACTCTGGATAGGCCTCAAGGCCGATATCCACAAGGTCGAGACCTTCGTACTCTTCTTCCTCACTGACACGCAGGCCAATGACTGTCTTGATCACGAGCCAGACGATGAAGCTGGCGATAAAGGTCCAGGCGAGGATGGTCACAAGGCCAATCAGCTGGGCCGACAGGGTTGCTTCCGGGTTGGTAAAGGCAACCGCAATCAGGCCCCACATACCGACCACACCGTGTACCGAGATGGCACCAACCGGGTCATCGATCTTCAGCTTGTCGAAGCCAATGATCGAGAACACAACCAGAACACCACCAATCGCACCGACAATCGTCGACATGAGCGGGCTGCCGGCCAGCGGTTCTGCGGTAATCGCAACGAGGCCAGCCAGGGCACCGTTGAGCACCATCGTCAGATCAGTCTTGCCGAACAGCAGGCGCGAGGTGATCATCGCGGCGATCACACCACCAGCGGCAGCGGCATTCGTGTTAACGAAGACAAGTGCCACGGCGTTGGCTTCCAGCACGTCAGACACCTTCAACTCCGAACCACCGTTGAAGCCGAACCAGCCCAGCCACAGGATAAACATACCCAGTGTGGCAAGCGGCATGTTGGCACCCGGGATCGGGTGGACTTCACCATTCGGACCGTACTTGCCCTTGCGTGCGCCGAGTAACATGACACCGGCGAGTGCTGCTGCCGCGCCACACATGTGCACGACACCTGAACCGGCAAAGTCATTGAAGCCCAGGCCATCAAGGAAACCACCGCCCCACTTCCAGTACCCCTGCATCGGGTAGATGAAGCCGGTCATGAACACGGCGAAGACCATGAATGCCCACAGCTTCATGCGTTCGGCAACTGCACCTGACACGATCGACATGGCGGTCGCAACGAACACGACCTGGAAGAAGAAGTCAGACAACACCGAGTAGTACGGTGCATCGTCACCACCCTTGATGACATCCGCTACGGCATTGTCATCCGTGCCGAGGATGCTGCCG
>JASFJH010000225.1:0-3936 GCA_050122215.1 Granulosicoccaceae bacterium
TATTGAAAAATTAGTCGACCAACACATCAGGGAATACGAATCACGCCGGAAGCACATTGATGAACTGCTGGAACGTGCCAGCAAAGGCGAAGCGGCTAAAGCACCGGAGATCAGCGCGGAACTGGCTGATATCATGACGAAACGTGACAAGCTCGCCAGCCAGTTCGAAGAACTCAGGCTTAAATCCCTGGCTGACTGGCAGGAAGAAGGGATCGAGAGGGCCGGCCCGATGGGGATCTGGGATGCCCTTGCTCAGCAGCTGGAGAAGCTGCTGGAACGTCTCGAGCGTTAACGACGTCAGCAGCCGCCAACAGGGCCGCCGTGGTGAACGCGTCTCAGTTGGCAGCAGGCGCGGTCAGACGCGAATTCAGCCATGACACCACCCGGGGCAACAAGGCATCGCGATTGGTATGCGTGATCTCCCATAATTCGCTGCCTGGCCAGTCCTTGACCGTCTCGATCAGGCCGCCACCCTTTTTTCCCACCGTGGCCAGCACTGTTTTTTCCGATCCCAACAGCGCCTGTATGTGGCTGACAAAGTGTTGCGACAGGCATTCCATCTTGCCGATCTCATCAATGAAGTAGACATCGATGTCTTCGACAATGCCAAGCGTGGCATCAGCAAAACGGTCGATAGCCGCTACATCCACACAGTATTTGCCGACCTGGTAACGATGGTCGAAGCTTACATGGGCAATAATCCCCTGTTCGCCACTGAAGGTCACGAGGCGAAAACCCCGGCGCTGCCCGCCTTCGCGGATCTCTTCGGTATAGAAACCCGCAATATTGTATTGTTGCATCGCCGTTGCCACCTTGCGCACCAGGGTGGTTTTACCGATGCCGGGCGTCCCCGTGAGCAGCAGGATATGCGGCCTGTCAGCTGCGTTTGACATGAGGAGCCTCGAGCCAGTATTGATCGCGTCGTCTTACCATCCCTCAGGCCAGCTCAAGCAGCGTGAAGATCGCCCGCATAAAGGCAGGCAGGTCGGCAGGCTGGCGCGATGTAATCAGGTTACCATCCACTACCACTGCATGGTCGTGATACTCCACTCCCGCTGCTTCCAGTTCCCGCGCCATGTCTCGGTAGCACGTCGCACTACGCCCGTCAGACAAACCGGCCGCGAGCAATACCCGGGGGCCATGACAGATAGCGGCCACCGGCATGTCGTGCTCAAGGAAATACCCGGCGATAGCGACCGCCTGCGCATTTTTCTGCAAGCTGGCGGGCGCCTTGCCACCGGGCAGGAGTAGCAGGTCGTAGTGCGCCGGCTGCACCTTATCGAGTGCCAGTCCGGCATCGACCCGGCTACCGTGCATGCCGGTGATCACACCCGGCCGGGGTGCGGCCACGTCCACCACCACGCCCTTTGCCTGCAACTGACGCAGCGGCTCGGTGAGTTCACTGTCCTGAAACAGATCAGAGCTGACAATCAGGACGCGCATGGCCGCGTTCTTCTAGCACGCTAGCTTCAGCCGCAGCCGTAATGTCGCTGCACGTTATGGATATCGATCGGCGATTCAGTGTTCGTGTAGATCTTCCAGTGACCCGGGGTGGGCTCATCCTGGAAATTGGCCAGTAAGATATCGAAGGAATGATCGTCAATGTATTCCTTGGAAAAGATCTTCCACTCCTCTTTATTTACATAGGACTCAAATTTGGGTTCCCATGTATAACCGTGGTTTTGAAAATAAGTCTCTTTTCCAAAATCCTCCAAATATCCCATATGCACCTCCTTTATTTTCAGGTTTCGAGGGTTTTCACTTACATCGCTGCTCATCGCTACAGAAGACTTCAATGATTACTCCTGTGACGGGCCTAGCAGAAATTGTGCAATGACATCCTTACGTTGCTGGTGGGTATCCCAGTCATCCATAAAGGGATGGGCAAAGTCTGCTTCCCTAACAACCGTGGCATGACGTTGCCTCGCCAGTTCCAGCAAATCCCGCGACATGGCCGGGGTCACAATATGGTCGCGCTGCCCGGCGATAAACAGGAAATTTGTACAGTCCGCCGGCAGATGATTGATCGGGTCATAGACTGGCGGACAATTGTAATCGGACAGGCGACTCGGGCTGGAATCGATGACCACCCGATCCGGGGAAAAGCTGTCCTGCAAGGCATCCAGAAACATCACACCACCCAGCGACATCGCGTACACGAGGTGCTCTTTATAGGCCTGTGCATCCAGTGCAAGTATGATTTCCCTGATATCACTGACCATGGCCTTCAGACGCCGTTTGCCATCAGATCGGCCATAGCCACGGTAATCATAGATATACACCTCATAGCCGGCTTTGGCATAACGACTGAATTCGCCGAGGATCTGATCCGCCAGCATCGCGTTACCCTGCAAGACCAGTAAGTAGCCTTTTGGCTCGCGGGCCTTGAGTTTGTAACCGCGCAGTGTCTTGCCGTCGCGGGTAGTCAGCGAAATGTCCTCGGCATTCGTCAACTGTGCCACACGCCCTGCGTCGGGCCGCCCGGCTACCCCGCTCCACAGCCAGAACATAAACGGCTCTTTCAGCCCGCAGACACTCTGTTCCAGTTTCATCTGTTCTTCAGCCTGCCCGGCAGAAGCGGAGCACAGCACAGCAACAAACACGCAACGTAAAAGGCATCGATGCATACTTGTCACATATTACTTGCCGCTGGCGTATGTCGAATCACCACTTGAAAAAACAAACAGGTATAAGCCGGCCATATCGGATAAACGTAAGCAGGCTGATAACAACATCGACCTGTCAACCCTCCGCTTATATCATCAGCCGATTAGTTGCTCGCGGCTTTCCAGCTGCCATCCGGCTGGCGGCATGCGGTGCCGTAGACTTTCTCTCTCTTGCCGCCGATGATGGCGTCAATCGTGTATTCACGACACGGTCCCGATTCTGCTTCATAGGTGCGCGTCGGAGTCACAGCGTATTCGTTGCCCGTGTCGGGATTGCGCCAGGTACTCGGCACGCCGGTGCGAACCGTTTCCAGTGTTTGCGCGGTCTTCAATCTGTCCGTGTCATCCATGGAGCGTCCGACATTGCCGCCGATGGCTGCACCAATCAGTGTCCCCGCAATGATCGCGACCGTCTTGCCGCTACCCTTGCCTACTTGCGAACCGACAGCACCACCGAGGATACCGCCAATCACCATGCCGGCCTGCTCCTGTTCATGCCCCGGTGCGGTCTGGCAACCACTGGTTACCACTACCATCATACTTACAAATAATAGCGAGATAACACGCTTCATAATGTTCTCCTTGCTCACAGCTGAGTACACCAATGATTCAATATAACCATGGAGTAATAGTTAACCCGGGCATGCGGAAACACAATAACAAGCATTATTATTGCAGGAATACACGACTGGAGTCGTCATGCGGCCACCTAGCGGTGGCAATCACGTGATCGTCAGATGACGCTGCCCATCCCCTCGTCTGATGCCCCGGCAGGTGCATGCAGACCGGCCAGCCGGCAGCCCTGGGCAACGGGCCCCCCAGGCAATAATTTATACAGGTACTTGATGCCACCGTTGTTGTGAAACTTCTCATCCAGCGCATCATGTAATTCTCGGGCGTTTATGTTGCCATTATGATGTCGGGCGTAATACTCCTGCAGGGCACGCAGCACTTCCCAGTGATCATCGCTGAGTGTGAGGTCTTCTGTCTCGGCAACGCTTATCGCATCGTGCTTTTTCCAACCACGGGGAGCGTGAGGAAATTCCGGTTCCCGCTCGGCATCACTACCGGGGTGTAGTACTTCTTCCATCGACTCGGGTGGGGTCCAGAGGTCGTCGTTCATGGCAGTCCTCCATAGGTGCGGAAAAAAGAAGTCTGTTGCGACTTGTTTTTAGTATCGCTCCGGAATCGGCAATGAGCAAGGGTTGAATCACCACACAAGCTGGAATCATTTTACCCTGATAAAACAGTGGATTATCAGGCCGAGGCG
>JASFJH010000226.1:0-3918 GCA_050122215.1 Granulosicoccaceae bacterium
TGTATTCGGTTGAGGATGAAATCCAGAAGGCGCTGGAGAAGAAGGTCCAGCTCAAGTCGGGTGGTTACCTGATTATTGACCAGACCGAGGCCATGACCACGATTGATGTCAACACCGGCGCGTTTGTTGGCCATCGTAATCTCGAGGAGACTATCTTCAAGACCAACCTCGAAGCGGCACAGGCGATCGCGCGGCAACTGCGGCTGCGTAACCTGGGCGGCATTATTATTCTCGATTTTATCGACATGCAGGTCGAGGAACACAAACGCCAGGTGCTTCGCGCGCTGGAGAAGAGTCTCGACAAGGACCACGCCAAGTGTCATATCAGTGAGGTGTCGACGCTCGGGCTCGTCGAGATGACCCGCAAGCGCACCCGCGAAAGCCTTGAACATATTCTCTGCGAGCCATGCCCCACCTGTAATGGCCGCGGTTCATTAAAGACCGCCGAGACCGTCTGTTTTGAGGTTTTCCGCGAGATCCTGCGCGAGGCCCGCCAGTTCGAAGCACAGACCTTTCTCGTGCTGGCTTCGCAGGAAGTGGTCGATCGTCTCGTGGACGAGGAATCCACCAGTGTTGCCGAGCTGGAGACCTTTATCGGTAAGCCGATCAAGTTCCAGGTGGAATCACTCTATACACAGGAACAGTATGACGTTGTCCTTATGTAGTTCCACTACTGCCATGCGCCGGGGCAACGCGCGGTGATTGTAAAAAACCGCTTTCTGCGCCGGCTGCTCAGTGTCTGCTGGTACAGTCTTGCTGTCCTGCTGGTGCTGGCCGCGCTGCTCATGACGCTGGCGCGCATTATTCTGCCGTATGCGGAAGAGTACCGTGCCGAGGTCGAACAAGTCATCAGCAAGCGGGTCGGCCTGCCGGTTACGGTCGGCACCATGACGGCAACCTGGCGCGGCTTTACGCCCTACCTGGAGCTGACAGATATCAACCTGCTGGATGCGCAACAGGCTGACAGCCTGTTGCATTTTGGCAGTGCCTCGATCGGCCTGGATATGTGGCGCTCGATGCGATCCAGGCAGGTCGTGTTAGCCAGCCTGACCGTGCGTGAACTACGCCTGTACCTGACGCGCTACGAGGACGGCCACATCGAGGTGCATGGTTTTACACCCGCGGCAGGTGAAACCGCGTCGGCCGGTTCGCAGGAAATTGCCAACTGGTTGTTTGGCCAACCGGATATCGGTATCGAGGACAGTGAACTGGTCTGGACGGACCGGGCGGCCGGTCACGAGCAATTGCGTTTCTCCAATGTCCGCCTGCACCTGCGTAATGATCAACAACGTCACCAGCTAGAAGGGCAGGTCAGGTTGCCGGAAGATTTTGGCCGGACAGTGCGTGTCGCCCTCGATATTGAAGGTGATATGTTACGGCCACGCGACTGGACCGGCAGCCTGTTTGTCGATGCCTCAGGGTTACGCCCACAGGCCTGGCTGGGGCCCCTGCAAGTTGGTGACCTGCGACTCGAAGGCAGTGAACTGGATTTTGAGCTGTGGACGGAATGGCAAAAGAGCCACCTGCGGCGCCTGGAAGGCAGTATTGATGCGCGTGAACTTGATCTTGTCCTGAATGAAAATGTTTCGCCTTTACGCGAGGTAAAAGCCGAAATTGACTGGTCACGCCAGGCCGAAGGCTGGCAAATGCGCCTGAACGAGATCAGGATCAATGCCGGTGCGGATTGGCCCGAAACGCGTATGCTGGTCACGCGTCGCGCCGGGGTTGACTACGATATCCAGTTAGGCTTTGTGCGTCTGCAGCACATTATCCCCGTGTTGCAGGCAGGCGGCGCATTTGCCGACAACAGCGAGAGGATCAAGGCGCTGGCCCCGCGAGGCGATATTTCGGATATCCACCTGCGTTATGTCGATGAACGGCAAGCTGGTCAGCAACTGGCCAGTGCTGCGGCCCGTTTCACGGGTTTCGGCGTCGATCCACTGGATGAATACAATGTCCCGGGTATCGATAACCTCGATGGTCATATCAGCGGGACGGCGGAGCAGGGCGAATTCATTATCGATTCACGCAGTGTGAGTTTCTCCTACCCCGGTATCTTCCGTGAGACACTCGGCTTTGACGAACTGCGTGGCAAGTTCAGCTGGCAGCGCAGCGCCGGTGATCTGCTGCTACACGGTGATGAGTTGCTGGTTGACAACGAGGACCTGCGCAGCGAAGGGTATCTGACACTCGAGCTACCCGACAATGGCAACAGCCCGTTTATGGACCTCGTGCTCGAGTTCGAGGGTAAACGCGGTGATCATGCCAGTCGATACTACCCGCTCAGGTTCATGAGCGAAAAAGCAGTAGCCTGGCTGGACAGGGCGATCATTAACGGCAGGGTACCGCATGGTGGCGCCGTCATGCGCGGGCCGCTGCATGCGTTTCCCTTCCATAATAATGAAGGACGGTTTGAAGTCAGTTTCCGTGTCGAGGAGGGTGAGCTCGACTATGTTCCGGGCTGGCCAGCGATCACCGGCATCGGTGCCGATATCCTGTTTGACGGCCCGGCCATGCATATCCACGCCGACCAGGGCCGCATCTATTCGAGCCGCATTGATCAGGCAGATGTCCGCATCCGTGAGCTGGATGCGAAGCCACTGCTACTCGACATCAAGGGTCAGACCTATGGTTCAACACAGGATGCCCTGCGTTACATGGTCGATACCGGGATTGCCGGCGCACATGCCTCGGCATTAAAGCGCCTGCAGGTGGAGGGCAAGACGCGCGTTGCACTCGATGCCGTGATCCCGCTGAAAAAGGGTGAAGAGAAAGGTTATACCCGCGGCTATTTTACCCTCGAACAGGCTTCGCTGGCCTTACAGGACTCGGCGCAAAAAATTGATCGTATAAACGGCCAGGTCAATTTCCTGGATGATGACTACCAGGCCGAGAACATCAAGGCCAGGATGCTCGGTGAAAATGTCAGTATTAATATTGCCAGCCACCTGCCGGCCGCCCCTTTTATGCCGGCGGCGGCCCTGTCTATCCAGGCCCGCGGCAAAATGCCCCTGAACCAGCGTCTCAATGCGGCATTCAAACTGGATTTGCCCGAGATTATCGAAGGCGAGGATGACTGGCAGCTGGGGCTGCGTATCCCTGAAAATATTGACGACAGGGTATTGTGGACGATCCATTCCGATCTTGAACACAGCGTGGTCAGCTTGCCCGAGCCATTGCTCAAGGCCAGCGGTGAAAAGCGGGCACTCACCCTGCAGGGTACTCTCGCTGAGGATGTGCCCCTGCAGGTACGGATGAACTACGGCGATACGCTCAATGCTGTAGTGCAACTCGACAGGCAGGACCCTCTCGCACTGCAGTCTGGCGAGATTCATTTTGGTGATATCCCGCCGAGTCTTCCGGATGAACCCGGCCTGCATATCACCGGTACAGTGCCGCGCCTGCCTGTTGATGCCTGGTTGAACTGGTATGAAACACGTACCGCAGCTGCGCCGGCAGATGCGGCTGCCGTTCGTGATCTGGAGTGGTTGCGGGACATTGATGTCACGATTGCCGAACTCGATATGTATGGTCATGGCGCGCGCAATGTGCGCCTTGATGTGCGACGTGAGGCCGAGGCGTGGAAACTGACTGCCGAGTCGGAGCGTGTAACCGGCAGCATGTATTTGCCTTACCAGTCAGGGGCGTTACCGGTGCGGCTGGATTTACAACACCTGAAGTTGCCCAGGCTGGAACAGCAGTTGCGGAAAAGCGATATTGACCCGCGCAGTTTGCCGGCGCTGGAACTTGCTATTGGCCAGTTTGTGTATGGCGATACCGATTATGGCCAGCTCGATATGAAACTGGTGCCGCAACTGCAGGGCAGCTTTATCGAGAAACTGTATATGAATGCGCCATTCATGCGGGTCGATGCCAGTGGGGACTGGCAGGTGAATGAGCAGGGCACAGCGCAGACCA
>JASFJH010000227.1:0-3889 GCA_050122215.1 Granulosicoccaceae bacterium
ACTCCCCCGCACTGCTTCGTTCCCAGTCTGCCATGAAGCGCACCACGGGCAGTTTGGTGTCCGCCTTGCCGATCATCTCATCCAGATAATCCGCGATGGGGATGACCCGGCGAAACAGGTAACGCGGCGGAGAAACGGGTTCTGCCTCGAGTCTGGTATATTCCACCGGATCGATGATCTCCTCGATCGAGTCAGGCAACGCATCCACTTCGAACAATGGCCGGTCCAGCACTTCCTGGACCTCTTCCACTTCCAGTTGAATAAAGTCCTGAGGTCGTGCACCGGTCTGCGCTATCAGGTAATGGGTCTTGCCGATCAGGCGCGTAGCGATCAACGATTCTTGTGCATACCTGGTATACAAGTCTGCCACGTCACCGCCAGCCTCCGTTTCCAGCCAGGCGCTCAGGTTGTCAGTGATGCGGCCGCCATCCGCCGTTACGACCCCGCCAATCCGGTACCAACCACTGCGTGTCAGTACAGGCTGGAACGCCAGATCGGGGACTTGTTCCTGCAAGCGTTGCAGCAACGCTGCCTGCCCGGCTTCCGGCACGGACTCCATGCAGGCAGACGCCAGGGTAGCGAAATCAAGGTGCATCTGCTTCATACCTGACGATCTCTATGCATACTGTTCTTGCATTACGCTGCTATTGCGTGTCTGCCACATGAGTTGGGCGCGTTGCAGGATGTCTTCCTGGGTGTGGCCCGGCTCCAGTGCAGAGAGCACCAGCGCCAGTGTGCCGAGCACGGCCATAACCGCGTACTTGTCTTCCACGCGCCCTTTCCACACTGCAAGGTAGTGGTCCAGATCAGGAAAGCTCTCACGCCCGTACTTGTCCGGTGGTAACAGGGGGGGCCATTGTTGTTCCCAGCATTTACCGTCGGAGACGCCGTAAACCGTACAACTGCGCTCGGGGATACGTTCGTTTTCTCCTCCCTCGCCCTTGAATGACAATGCCGTCTTCTCACCCAGCAACAAGGCTGCCTGTTGATGGATGGCTGCATAATTGGGGTGAAATACGGCGTGCAGAGAAAGCGGAGCAGAGAAAGGATTAATCATGCGCACCACGGTATGCAGGGGTGAACGCAGTCCCAGAAGATCGCGAGTATCCAGCAGTTCCGCCGTCAGTGGCGACAGCTGCCCGATATCAAGATAGGCAAAGCCGCTGGTGTTGATGCGGCTGGCGGCCACCGGTATGGATTGGCAGGCCTCGATGCCCAGCGCCTGCAGTGCCTGCGAGGTATAAAGGCGCTCGTCGTCCCGTGTCAGTCCATGCATAAACACCGGATAGCCGTTACGGCTCAACAGCAAGGCCGCCAACAGGTACCAGGGCAACTGGCGACGCTTGCCGGCGTAGCTGGGCCAGTCCACCGCTACGCGGGTATTGCCGGGCAGGAGCGGTATACTGTCGCGTATTGCCTGAACAAAACCGGCCACTTCTTCGGCGCTTTCTTCCTTCATGCGCATTAGCATCAGGAAGGCACCAATCTGTTCCGGTTCGACATCGTAGCGATAGATCATGTCCATCGCCGAATAGGCCTCTTCGCGGCTGAGGGCACGCGCGCCGCTACGGCCCTTACCTAGCATCCTGACGTATTGGGCAAATGGATGTTCTTCCATCGTCCTGGTCCCGGCTATGCATCCACACCGGTTGCAGATAGCCGTTGCTGCGCCACTGCCCTGACATCTTCGTCTTCATCGTCCAGCAGCTGTGACAATGCCTCGATTGGGACACGTTGTGCCGCAATCAGCCTGACCCGCCAGTCGGTGTCATGCAACATGTCGACGAGTTGTTCCGCCGCAATACGTTCCGCTACCACCTTGCGAATTTCCGCCTCGGTATCGTGTTGCATAAAAGCCAGGCTAGCCTGCGGCAGACGCTCCGCTACAGTCTTGCGTACTTCCCTATCGGCGTCGCGCATCATGGAAAACAGCCGGCCCGCAGGCAGCCTCTTGGCCACTGTCTTGCGTACGAGATAATCCGGATCACTGGTCAGGCGGTGCAGTTGTGCCACTGGCAGGCGATCCGCAACAGTGACCCGTACCTCGCGATCGCTGTCAGCGATCAGTGGTTCCAATGCGGTGTGCGGCAAACGATAGGCCAGGACACGTCGAACCACTTCATCAGGGTCGTCGATGAGGTACTTCAGGCGTTGTTGGGAGATATAACGTGCGGCGATGGCGCGTCGTTCCCAGAAGGGATCACCGGTATAACTGTCAGCCATTGCGGGGTTGGTACGAAAAAACCGCTCTATTTGCCGTCCACTCATGGCCCGCACACAGATGTCACCCGGTACACAACGACCTGCACTGAGCAGGTCTTTGCGATGTGGACAATTCTGACAATCAGCCTTGGGCGTTTTGTCCCTTGCTTCCATCTCTGCCATCAGTCTTCCTCATCATCATCATCATAATGTTCGGCGATCACCAGGCCGGTTGCCGTATTCATATCACTCGTCAGGCAAAGACAGTGTTCGGAACTATCTACAAGGTAAAGACTGAACTGCTCAGTCTCCTCTACCGGCTTGCCACTGTGGATGTCGTCTTCCGAGCAATAGGTGAAGTGGATATCCGGCCACTGTTCCCGTAATTTACTGACTGTCGCCTCGTCTACGCCCTGCTCACTTAGCTGGTTCCTGATATTCTCAACTGTTTCGGCCTGGATCATGTTCATGCCTCCTCCGCGCTGCGCTCAAAACGCACGCGCTGTTGTTCATCGTGACCCATCGCCTTGGCCAGCCAGGGCGGCGGCGTTCCTGCGAGCACGGACTGCAATTCAGCCAGCTTTTCGCGCGCGTTGCCGCCAGCAGGTTGTTTAATAGGGTGTATACCTGCCTTCACAACCTTGGCAGCTGCGGGCCCACCAATCGATACCACGTACAGGACGTTGCAGTCGGCTATAACAGCTGCACGGTTGGCGTTCTTGTCACCTTCATCACTGATGCCCGCCGTGTCGCGCGTATCAATCAGGCGAATTTCATTCTCATCCATTTGATAGATTAAAAAACGCAGGCAGGAACCAAAGTGGCCATCCAGTTCTTCGCCCTTGTTCGAGGCGAAAGCCACACGGATGGAACCCGGCATTTCACCTTCTGTATAGCTTTGCGGTACAGGTGTGGACTCTATAATCAGGCCGTCATCATCACCCTTGAGGATAGTGAGTGCAGCTTTCAACGAATCGTTGTCTATATCAGATAACTCACTGTCCGCGGCAGACTTCAGAATTTTCAGGCTTAGCTTTGAAAGGTTAACTATGTTTGGCGGCAAGCCGATCGCCGAATCCAGAACTTTTAGCAGTCGGGCTGCATCGGTATCGGGTAAAGCACGCGCTGCCAATGCAATTCGCAGGGCGATCTCGTTGGATAATTTGCTGTTACTCATGCTGTGCCCCTGATGCGGCCGGACCTTTACAGGTCCGGCCAGTTGTTGCAGGTTGTATCATGCAGGTACGATGCAATCGTCCTCCATGCAAACATCCAGGCATTGCGGGGTATCAAAATCCCCCTCACATTCAGTACAGGTCTCTTCATCAATCTTGAACAAACCCTTATACGGGGTAATGGAGTTGGTCGGGCATACCGGCTCGCAATCAGCACAGGCGGTGCACAGATCCATAACGATTTTCAAAGCCATAATAATTCTCCTGCAGAAATTAACCCCGTTTAAAGCGCAAGGTCGTGGGAAACTCGGGCCGCGGGCTGACGGGGTCGATGTAGTATTTTGAACCGTCTTCCAGTTCCACGGTACCGCCCCACTGCTCCGGTGAATCAACCTCGACCGTGGAAACTACTTCTTCCTGGTCTTTCTTGGCGATGTAAAACAGGAGCTTACCTTCCGGGGTATGCTTAATCATTACGTTCGGCATGTTAGCCTCCTTATACAACTACGGTA
>JASFJH010000228.1:0-3884 GCA_050122215.1 Granulosicoccaceae bacterium
TGGTCGGGGCTCACATTCAACACCACGGCGGCCACGGCATTGAGTGAAAAGGTGCTTTCCAACTGGAAGCTGGACAGTTCCAGCACATACAGTTCGCTGTCGGCACTGACCAGGTCCAGTGCCGGCGTACCCAGGTTGCCACCGACACTGACCTGCCGGCCGGCGTGCCGCGCCATCTCGCCGACCAGTGTCGTCACCGTGCTCTTGCCGTTGGTACCGGTGATCGCAATCACCGGCGCCCGGGCGTCACGGGCAAACAGTTCGATATCACCGATCACCGGCACATGGTTGGCCAGCGCCTGCTGCACATGCGGTTCCGTTCTTGCCACACCCGGACTCAGGACAACCTGTTCGGCGCGGGCGAAGTCCTCATCCCGGTAGCCACCGGCATGGATACACAGTTCCGGCAGTTCGGCGCGCAGCGCATCAAGCCCCGGTGGATTGCTACGGCTGTCGGTGACACACAGGGCCACACCTTTATTATGCAAATAGCGCGCACAGGACTCGCCGGTCTTGCCCAGACCGACGATGAGTGTGCTGAATGCCTGTTGTGCGCTTGTCATTCGTTGTTATCTCTCGCTTAGCGTATCTTCAGTGAGGCCAGGCCAATCAATACCAGGATCACCGTGACGATCCAGAAGCGCACGATCACGCGCGGCTCCGGCCAACCCTTTAATTCAAAGTGATGATGCAGCGGTGCCATGCGGAACAAGCGTTTGCCGGTCAGTTTGTACGAGACCACCTGCAATACCACCGACACGGTTTCGATAACGAACACGCCCCCCATAATCACGAGCACGAGTTCCTGGCGGACCACCACGGCCAGCACGCCGAGCGCGGCACCGAGCGCCAGTGCGCCGACATCGCCCATGAAGACCTGTGCCGGGTAGGCATTGAACCAGAGGAAACCAAGACCGGCGCCCAACAGGGCACCACAGAAAATCACGACCTCGCCTGCGCCCGGCACATAGGGCACGAGCAGGTAACCGGCGAGATTTATGTTGCCCGCGACATAGGAAAAGATGCCCAGCGCACTGCCCACCAGCACGGTCGGCATGATCGCCAGGCCATCGAGGCCATCGGTCAGGTTGACGGCGTTACTCGAGCCAACGATGACAAAATACACAAACGGGATAAACAGCCAGCCGAGGTCAAACTGCAGGGCTTTGACAAACGGCACGATCAGGGTCGTTTCAACCGAACCGGGCGCGGTACTGAACAGGTACCAGGCGACACCAAGACCCACCACGGACTGCCAGAAGTACTTGTACTTGGCCCGCAGTCCCTTCGGGTCCTTGCGTACCAGCTTGATGTAATCATCGACGAAACCGATCACGCCGAACATGATGGTCGTCGCCAGCACCACCCAGATGTAACGGTTGCTCAGATCTGCCCACAACAGCGTGCTCACCGCGATCGCGACGATGATCAGGGCACCACCCATGGTCGGCGTGCCGGCCTTGCTCAGGTGGGATTGCGGTCCGTCGTCGCGAATCGTCTGGCCAATCTGTTTCAGACTCAGGCGGCGAATCATAGATGGTCCGATCACAAACGAAATCGTCAGCGCTGTCAGCACACCCAGGATCGCACGCAGGGTCAGGTACTGGAAGACATTGAAACCACTGTAGAACTCGGACAGGTATTGTGAAAGATGATAAAGCATTATCCCTTCATCTCCTGTGTTGCCAGCAGGGCCTTCACAACATCTTCCATATGCATGGCGCGCGATCCCTTGACGAGCACAACCGTGTGCTCATCAAGCGTATTCCGTAATGCTTCATTTAATTTATCGGGGCTCGTGAAATGCAGCCCGTTCTGGCCAAAGGCCTGCGTCGCGGCGCGACTGTATTCACCCAGCGTATACAGGTGATCGATACCGCAGGCGCGCGCCTGCTGACCGGCCTCGGCATGCAGGGCTTCTGCCTGTGCGCCCAGTTCTGCCATATCGCCGAGCACAAGAATGCGCGTACCCGGTAACGAGGCCAGCACATCCATGGCGGCACGCAGTGATGCCGGGTTGGCGTTATAGGTATCATCAATGATGGTTGCACCGTGCAGGCCGATTACCTGTTGCAGTCGGCCACCGACGGTGTGCATTGCGGCCAGCCCGGCACTGATTTCGTCAGGCTTGATATCAAGTGCCGTGGCCACGGCGGCCGCCGCCAGTGCATTCATGACATTATGCCGTCCCGGCAATGCCAGCATGACCTCTGCCTCGCCAAGCGGGGTCTGTAGCATGAAACGCGTACCGGCCTGCGGCTGTCCATCCAGCAGGCGGGCAGTCACCTTGGCCTGTGGCGAGAAACCAAAATCAAGCTGCCGGCAATGACGGCTGATGGTGCGCCAGTAATCGGCAAAATCATCGTCGGCATTGATGATGGCGCAGCCCTCCTCACCCAGGGCCTCGAACAATTCACCCTTGGCGCGGGCCACACCCTCGAGATCACCGAAACCTTCGAGGTGTGCCGGCATCGCATTGTTCACGACCGCAACATCCGGCCGGGTAATCTCTGCCAGCCAGGCAATCTCCCCGGCATGATTCGCGCCCATTTCGATCACGGCATGCGTATGTTGTTGCTCGAGACGGAACAGGGTCTGTGGCACCCCGATGTCATTGTTCAGGTTGCCCTGTGTCACGAGTGGCTCGCCCTGCCGGCGCAGGATCGCGGCGATCATTTCCTTGACCGTGGTCTTGCCGTTACTGCCGGTGACCGCAATAAAGGGAATGTTGAAGCGTTGCCGCCATGCCAGGGCCAGCCGGCCCAGTGCCTCGCGCGTATCCTCGACCAGCAACAGCGGTAAGGCGCTGACGCTGCGCCTTGCTACCACGGCGGCGACGGCGCCACCGGCCGCGGCGGCATCAAGAAATGTATGGGCATCGAAATGTTCACCCTGCAGCGCGATGAACAGCTCGCCACCCTGCATGCTGCGCGTATCGGTGCTGACACCGTGAAACTGTAATGGCGCACCATCATACTGCACGCCAATGGCCTGCGCCGCGTCATGCAATGTCATGCTGCAGACATTCATGATTGATGCTCCACAAGCCATGCCTCGACCACGCCGGTATCACTGAACGGCAGGCGTTGCTCACCAATGATCTGGTAATCCTCGTGGCCCTTGCCGGCCACCACGACGATGTCCTGTGCCGTGGCCGATGCCAGGGCATCGCGGATCGCCTTGCCGCGGTCGTGTTCAATATGTACCTGGCCGGGGTGCTGCATGCCCTCGCAAATATCGCTGATGATCGCGGCTGGCTGTTCGCTGCGCGGGTTGTCATCGGTCAGGATCACCCTGTCGGCCAGCTGTTCGGCCTCGGCGCCCATAAGCGGACGCTTGCCGCGATCACGGTCGCCGCCGCAACCGAACACGCAAATCAGTTTGCCTGGTGTATGTTCGCGCAGCGCAGATAGCACCGCGCGCAACGCATCCGGGGTATGCGCATAATCAATGACCACGCGCGGCTGTCCGGCTCCACCACCCAGGGCCTGCATCCGGCCAGGCACGGTATGCACCCTGGCCAGCATCGCGGTCGCACCCTGCACCGGGTAACCGCGTAACAACAGTACTGACAAGGCAGCCAGCAGGTTGCTGGCATTGAAACGGCCGAGCAGCGCACTGTGCAGTTCACCCTCGCCCCACGGGGTCGTCACCTGCATCTGCATGCCACTCGCATCAAGCTGCAAGTGCCGGGCAGTCACACAACCGAGCAACAGCGGATGACGCAGTTGCGATTCAAATTTGTCGAGCGTGTCGGCCAGCCCGTAACACAGCACCTGCACGGTGCCCGGCACTTCCTGCAACAACTGGCGACCATACTCGTCATCAATATTGATCACGGCATAGTCGAGGCCCGGCACATCAAACAACATGCGTTTGGCCTG
>JASFJH010000229.1:0-3869 GCA_050122215.1 Granulosicoccaceae bacterium
ATGTATTTTTCACGGCGGAAACTGACGCAGCCATTACCGCCATCACCGGCCTCAACCTTGATTTTTGCTTCGTCGACGAATTTCATATTAAAAGATAGTAGTCAGTAATCAGTCGTCAGTCATCAGAAAAAAATAGTAAGCAGTTCTGCCTACTGAGTACTGCAATCTGCCAACTGTCATTTAAAAAAAAAGCCCCGTCAGTGACGGGGCTTCGTATTCCGTTTCAGATGCAAACGTTACGCAGCCACGACGCTGACAAAGGTGCGCATCTTCGGGCCTTTCTTTTCGAACACAACCTTGCCGTCTGCCTTGGCAAACAGGGTGTGGTCATGACCGAGGCCAACGTTAACACCGGCGTGGAACTTGGTGCCGCGTTGACGGACCAGGATATTGCCGGCAAGCACGTTTTCGCCACCGTAGCGCTTCACGCCAAGGCGTTTGGATACCGAATCGCGACCGTTACGGGTAGAGCCGCCTGCTTTTTTATGAGCCATGAGTAACTACTCCAGAATAATCGATCAGCCGGCAATGCCGGTGATTTCAAGTTCAGTGTAAGACTGGCGGTGACCCTGGGTCTTACGCGAATGCTTGCGGCGGCGGAACTTGATAATACGTACCTTCTCGCCACGACCGTGCGACTTGATGGTCGCAGTGACCTTGCCACCGTCAACATAGGGCTTGCCGATCTTGATGTCATCGCCATTGGCAACCATCAGGACCTTGTCCATATCGACATTTGCGCCGACTTCAGCGCCCAGCTTTTCGACCCGCAAGGTCTGACCTTCCGTGACCCGGTACTGCTTGCCACCGGTTTCAATTACCGCGTACATGTTCATTCGTCTCCAAAAGACAGTATTCCGGCCGCCTGCCACTGGCAAACAGCCGATAGTGTTCGAGGGGGCGAAATTCTAACCGTATCAGCGCCTTGCGTCAAACCTTAAGGCGCCGCTGTTTTGCCGGCCAAGTGATTGATTTTACAGGATCCGGCCTGCCCGCGACGAATTATACTCTTGACCGCGGCAGGGAGTACGCCTAGCATGCCCCCTCTTTTGCAATGAATATCGGTAAATCATGCAGTTAGGTGAGGTACAGGCCCTCGTCGAGGCGGACATGCAGGCGGTCAATGCGCTGATCCAGAAGCGCCTGCAATCCGAGGTCGTGCTGGTCAACCAGCTCGGCGCCTACATTATTAATAGCGGTGGCAAACGCCTGCGGCCGCTACTGCACCTGCTATGCGCCGGCGCCATGGGCGCACAGGGCTGGCATCATCACCAGATCGCCGCGATTGTCGAATTCATCCATACCGCCACGCTGCTGCACGATGACGTCGTGGACAGCTCCGTACTGCGTCGCGGCCGCGAGACCGCCAATGCCCTGTTCGGCAACGAGGCCAGTGTCCTGGTCGGGGATTTCCTGTATTCGCGGGCCTTCGAAATGATGGTGGAAATCGACAACATGCGCGTCATGGCAATTCTCGCCGGGGCGACCAACGTGATCGCCGAGGGCGAAGTCATGCAGCTGCTCAACGTGCATGATGCAGACACGACCGAGGAACGCTACCTCGAGGTGATCCGCTGCAAGACGGCCAAGCTGTTCGAGGCCGCCGCGCAGCTGGCGGGTGTCATCACGGGGGCGCCTGAGGCGCAGGAACAGGCCCTGTCAACCTATGGCATGCACCTGGGAACGGCCTTCCAGCTCATCGACGATGTGCTCGATTACAGCGCCTCCAGCGACGAGCTGGGCAAGAATGTCGGCGACGATCTCGCCGAGGGCAAACCGACCCTGCCGCTCATTTACGCGATGCGCAATGGCAGCCCCGCGCAGGCCAACATCGTGCGTGAGGCCATTGAAAACGGCGGCCTCGAGCATATCGATGCCGTGCTCGAGGCAATTGAATCGACCGGAGCAATCGACTACACTGCGCGCTCTGCCGAGCAGGCTGCCAACGAGGCGGTCGCAGCCATCCAGGTGCTCCCGGACTCCAGTTACCGGCAGGCACTCGAGGCACTCGCCCGGTTCTCGGTAGAACGTTCCTACTAGTAGGCACATCCAGCACAGCATTTCGGCGTGTAGCGCAGCCTGGTAGCGCACTTCGTTCGGGACGAAGGGGTCGGAGGTTCGAATCCTCTCACGCCGACCAATATTGCCTCAAACCATCGGAGATGGTTGAGGTACTCACAATTGCCCTGACCCATCGGAGATGGGTAGGGTATCCATAATGAACCTGTAAGGTTCTATGGTGTAACCCGAAGGGTTCTGTGAGCCACTTTCATGTTAGCGTTCGAGGATTACATCCGTGCCGCAGAACCCTGCGGGTTCATTGCGGCTACCCTAGCCGTACCGGCTCAGGGCATCACGCCGACCAATTTATAAAAGTTTGCAGTTATCAGCTGTCAGTTGGCAGTCCGGATGCTGGATATCTCCGCCAACTGCTTACTGCGAACTGCCAACTAAAAAAAGCCCGGCGATGCCGGGCTTTTTTTAGAACGGGATGTCGTCATCGAAGTCATCGGAACCACCACCCTGTTTGCCACCACCAGCCGGGGGGGCACCATAGTCATTACCCGGTGCGCTGCCGCCCTGGTTACTGTCCTGGCTGTAGCCGCCACCACCCGCACCACCGCCGGAACGGCCACCCAGCATCTGCATTTCATTGGCAACAATTTCGGTCGTGTAGCGGTCCTGGCCGTCGTTGCCCTGCCACTTGCGGGTTTGCAGGCGGCCTTCAATATAAACCTGTGAACCCTTCTTCAGGTATTCGCCGACAATCTCGGCGAGCCGGCCAAAAAACACCACACGGTGCCATTCGGTTTTTTCTTGCTGTTCGCCCGATGCCTTGTCGCGCCACGCTTCCGTGGTGGCCACTGTAATATTCGCGACCGCGCCGCCATTGGCAGTGTAACGTACCTCCGGATCTCTCCCCAGGTGTCCCAGAATTATTGCTTTGTTTACGCCTCTTGCCATGCTCTTCTCTCCAACACTCTCTGCAATATATTTTACGAAGGCTGATTGATTTCATTCACACCCGCCATGGCCAGCAAACGCCCGCGCGTGACGATATATCCGGCTACTATGACAGCTAACAGGTCTGGCTGGCAAGCATCAAACCTGTTCCAGACAGGCTGACAGGGCAGCCTGGTCGAGGCGGCGATTGTCGACTTTAAGAAAGGCCTCACCCTCGCCGGCGATCACCACAACCTCACTCACACCTTCCAGCGCCGACAGCCTGCTGGCCAGTTGTTGCGCCCGGGCTGCGTCGAGTTCACCGACATGCACTACCATGCTGCGCACGTATTGCGGCGCCCGCATGGTCGCGGCCAGCACGAACCAGAACAGCGCCAGCAGCGCAGACATGGCGAACACGGCCTGGATGCCGTAGGCACCGTGCAGCCAGCCGCCGAGGACGCCGCCGAGGAAAATCCCGAAAAACTGCGCGCTTGAATACACACCCATGGCCGTGCCCTTGCGATCCGCCGGGGCGGTCTTGGCAATCAACGAAGGCAGGCTCGCCTCGAGCAGGTTAAAGGCGGTGAAGAACAGCCACAGCAGGATGATAAAGCCGGCCAGTGACAGATCCACGAGCGCCAGGCCGAGCTGCGACAGCCCTACCACTGCCACCGCGCCGGCAAAGATCGGCTTCATGCGTCGCTTGCGCTCGGCAAAAATAATGAACGGCACCATCACCACGACGGCGGCGATCATGACCAGCAGGTAGACGAGACCATGGTAGCGGGTCGCGATGCCAAGCTGCCCGAACAACACGAGTGGCAGCACGACAAAACTCGCGGTGAGTATGGTGTGCAGGATCAGGATCCCGGCATCGAGACGCAGTAACTGGCTGTCTCGCAGCACGCTGCCCGCGCTGGCCG
>JASFJH010000230.1:0-3849 GCA_050122215.1 Granulosicoccaceae bacterium
TAAAAGCATTCCGCACAAATTGCGGTCCAATATGTCATGGTGAAGCACAGGCTGTATTTTGAGGCACTTGTAGCAGGGTGCAGACGGATGGCATTGCTACTCGCGCAGATTACGGGGGTACAATTCGCAGTCACAAAAGTCTGCTGCTGGATCTCGGTTTCCTGTTTGGCTTTAAACTCCACAGGGCGACTTATTTTGTTCCCGCATTGGTTTCAACCGGACGCAAGATGAACCGAACCTTCTTGCTGCAAAACTAAAAGTCACCATGCAACAACTCGATGTGATCATGGCTATCATCGCAGGCATTTCAATAGCGAGACGGGGTAGATAGCTTATGTGGGCAACAGTGAAATTGGTAAAAATAACTGGCCACAGGCGAACATAACGAACAAGCCAGGGACTATGAGCAGAGATTTTAAATATTATTGAGCATCTTTCCTGACTCGTTTTCCCATATTGGATATAATTCCAGAATATGATTTACGTTTACTGAACCCAAGGTGTTAAAAGTGTCATGATCAAGGTGCTCTTTGTTTGTATGGGCAATATTTGTCGCTCACCCACAGCTCACGGCGTCTTCGAACACAAGGTGAATTCGTCAGGGCTTGCGCATGCAATTGAAATCGACTCGGCGGGCACACATGCCTATCATGTCGGCGAAGCCCCGGATCGCCGGGCCCGCCAGACCGCTCAGCGTCGCGGCATTCGCCTCGAGCACTTGCGCGCGCGCCGGGTCGAGATGAGTGACTTCGAGTATTTCGATTACATCCTGGCCATGGATGAAGACAATCTGTCCATCCTGCAATCGCTGTGTCCGTCACAGCACCAGGACAAGGTCAGGCTGTTCCTCGAATTCGCTCCGCAGCGCAGTGAAACCGAGGTACCAGACCCGTATTACGGTGGTGACGGTGGCTTTGATTTTGTATTCGACCTGGTCGATGATGCCAGTAACGGCTTGCTCGACGATATCCGCAGCCGGCATTTATAGACAGGCCGGATCCCCTGCAAGAAAAAAGGCCGTGTCAGTGACACGGCCTTTTTTGTTTATGCGTTATCCGAATTGTTGTTGCCATCCGGTTTTTGCATGAGCTCGGGTTTTGTTTCTACCTGTCGCAGTCGCTTCGGCTCGGACGGGCGTTCAGCATTCGCCGGTTTTGGTTCAGACGGTGCTGGTACCGGTTTTGGCGCAGGGGCTGCGGGTTTGGCCTCTGCCGGTTTGGCCTCCGCAGGTTTGGCTTCAGCCGGTGTTGATACCGGTTTTGGCGCAGGGGCTGCGGGTTTGGCCTCCTCTGGCTTGCCCGGGTCCGCCGGGCGTGGCGCGGCAGCAGGTTTTACTTCTGCGGGCCTGTCCTGTGCAGGTTTGGCTTCAGCCGGTGTTGATACCGGTTTTGGCGCAGGAGCTGCGGGTTTGGCCTCCTCTGGCTTGCCCGAGTCCGCCGGACGTGGCGCGGCAGCAGGTTTTACTTCTGCGGGCCTGTCCTGTGCAGGTCTGGTTTCCGCCGGGCGAGGGGCCTGTGCTGCAGGTTTTGCTTCCGTGGCCTGCTTGTCCTGTACGGGTTTGTCCTGAGCCGGCGTAGCCTGGCTTGCACTGCCTTCGCCGGTTTGTGCAGCCTGATCCTGGCTGCGGGCACGCTGGCTGCGGCGACGACCACCGCGACGACCGCGACGCCGGGAACGGGGTGCCTGTTCTTGCGGTTTCTGTGCACCGGTATCCTGTGCAGCCTGTTGCTCGCCACTGGCCTGCTCAGGCCTGGCCTTTTGCTGTTCTTTGTCCTTGTCAGCCTGTGGCTGGCGTGGCTGCCTGGTTTTTTGCCGGGCTTTTTGCTCAGCGCCTTCCTCTTGTCCCGGGCGAGGACCACGAGGTCGGCCACGACCGCCCCGGCCGCGAGCCCGGCCTTCACCACCGCGGCCACGCTGTGGCTGTCGGCCTCGCTGTGCAGGACGTGGTGGCTTTTTCTTTTCTTCCTCTTCTTCTTCCGGTTTGACGCTGCCGAACATGCTAACGAACAGGCGCCGCAACAGGCCACCATTTTCCTTCACTTGCGCAGCAGCAACCGGGGCAGGTGGCGGGGTCTGTGGCACGATGCCCTTCACTGCCGGTTCTTCAGGGCTCGGCTTCTTTTCCGTCGAGATGACTTCCGTCGCCGGATGTTCAATTACTGTTGCGAGGTCATAACTGGATTTCTTGTACTCGGGGCTCTCTGCATCCGCCTCACGCACCCGCTGAATTTCAAATTTAGGGGTTTCAAAGTGCGGGTTAGGGACCAGCACGATCGAAATGCGATGCCGTTCTTCAATCGCGTTAATATCAGCACGTTTCTCGTTCAGCAGGAAGGTGCCGACATCGACCGGTAACTGCGCAACAATGTGTGAGGTTTTTTCCTTCATCGCTTCTTCTTCAACGATGCGCAGGATAGACAGGGCCAGTGACTCAACGCCGCGGATAGTGCCATGGCCACTGCAGCGTGGGCAGGTGATCTGGCTGGACTCACCGAGTGACGGGCGCAGACGCTGCCGCGACATCTCAAGCAGACCGAAGCGTGAAATGCGGCCGACCTGGATTCGGGCACGGTCCATCTTCAGTGCTTCTTTCAGACGATTTTCCACTTCGCGCTGGTTGCGTGACTGCATCATGTCGATGAAGTCGATCACGACCAGGCCGCCGAGGTCACGCAGACGCAACTGACGGGCAATTTCATCAGCCGCTTCGAGGTTCGTATTCAGCGCAGTTTCCTCGATATCAGCACCCTTGGTGGCGCGCGCCGAGTTGATGTCGATGGAAACCAACGCCTCGGTGTGGTCGATAACGATTGACCCGCCGGCGGGCAGTCTCACCTCGCGCTGGAAGGCTGACTCGATCTGGCTTTCAATCTGGTAACGGCTGAACAGCGGGATGCTGTCCTCGTAACGCTTGATCTTGTTCAGGTTATTCGGCATCACGAGCATGATGAAATCGTGCGCCTTCTTGTACACATCCGGATCGTCAATCAGCACCTCGCTGATGTCCTTACGCAGGTAGTCGCGGATCGCGCGGATAATGACGTTACTTTCCTGGTAAATCAGGAACGGTGCCTTGCGCTCCTTGGCGGCGGTGTCGATGGCCGACCACAGCTGCAGCAGGTAGTCGAGGTCCCACTGCAGTTCTTCGTGGCTCTTGCCGACACCGGCGGTGCGCACGATCAGGCCCATACCCTCGGGGATCTCAAGCACGGCCATGGCATCGCGGATTTCCGAGCGATCCTCACCCTCGATACGACGCGAAACGCCACCGGCGCGCGGATTGTTCGGCATAAGGACGAGATAGCGACCGGCGAGGCTGATGAAGGTGGTCAGGGCCGCGCCCTTGGTACCACGTTCTTCCTTGTCGACCTGGACGACAACTTCCTGACCTTCCTGGAGGACTTCGTTGATCTTGATGCGGCCGCCACCTTCAGGCTTTTTCCTGAAGTAGTTACGGTCGATTTCCTTGAGCGGCAAAAAGCCATGACGCTCGGCGCCATAATTGACGAAACAGGCCTCGAGACTCGGCTCGACGCGTGTGATCACGCCCTTGTAGATATTGGCTTTTTTCTGCTCTTTGGCGGGCGTCTCGATATCGATGTCATACAGAGTCTGACCATCGACGAGGGCAACACGCAACTCTTCTTGCTGAGTGGCGTTGATTAACATTCTCTTCATTGTTTAATTTCCTGCACACGCCGGCAAGGCTGCATTCACATCGTCGCAGTGAACGCGGTGCAGGTGATCAGGAGGGCGGGATAAACCCTGACGTATTGTGTCTACTGACTCTTCGGTCTGTATTTATCCGTGCCAGCGCGTAACAATCGCGCCAGCTAATCAATTCCTGAC
>JASFJH010000231.1:0-3823 GCA_050122215.1 Granulosicoccaceae bacterium
ATTTAAAAAATTATTTTTGTCGGTGCGAATCCGCTGTGGCTTACCATGCATGAAAACAGGGCGACAACCTTATCCGGTATAAATGCTGAAACGGGTTCGCCATGCACTATCTGTGGCAGAGAGTCTCGGCTGTTATATCCCCCGGCAGTTCTGCCTCGGTGAAGCCAAACGGCTGTACCAGTTCGCGATGTTGCTCCGATCCGATAAACGTTTTGAGGTGCTTGTTGAGTGATTCCCGCAGTGCCTTGTCGTCCTGGCGCACTCCAAAGGCGCCGTAACCGACCACCATCTTGCCCTCGATCACAGGATCCGTGAAGGGTTTTGCCCGTTCCACACCGCCATCACCCGATTTATTCAACATGTCTTGCACCGTCAGGGCTGTGCCGCCGTAGGCATCGACCCGTTCGGCCTGCACTGCGGCCACGGCGCTGGGTGCATCGGGCAGCACGGCGATGCGCTCATCGGGGATACCCGTAGCGCGTGCGTAAGCAAGTTCAACGGCACCGGCCACCACACCAATGCGGGCACTGGCGTGGGCAGCAATGTCCTCATAGCTGTGTAAATCAAGCGGGTTGTTCGTCTTGACGAGAATAGCCTCGCCAATCCTGTAGGTGGGATTGGTAAAGGCAATTTCGCGGCAACGTTTCGGCAGGATGTACATACCGGCGGCGATGATGTCGAAGCGTTTGGCTTTGAGTCCCGGTATCAGGGAGCCAAATTCGGTCAAAACGCCTTCAACGCGTTGAACTCCCATCTGCTTGAGTATCACCCGCGCGATCTCGGGTGCCTCACCGGTCAATCGGCCGGTCTTCTCGTCGACGTAGGCATAGGGGGCTTCGTTGGCATAGCCGATGCGTACAACACCCTCTCGTTGTATCCGCTGCAGCGTAGTTTCATCTGTCTGGCCGGCAGGCTCGCAAGCTGTTAACGCAAACAGACAAAAAAACGCGACGGTCGTGCCAAAATGCTTGAGAAGGCGCTGGGTGTTTCGTTGTAGCGCCGTCATGACAGCTTGTTATCGAGGGATTGTGAAGGCATGAAGTCCCGGCTACCCGGGAGGTCGGGGCGGAACGCGGCTGCTGCCAGGCTGCCCCTTGTAGCGAGCTCCTTAAAGGCTCTGCTCATCTTATACTCCTTTATTATTTAATTATTCGAGTTGGTAAGGCGCAGCGGTATCGTACGTTATTCTTCCTCGACCAGTGGATAGGCGCCTTCGCGGTCGTGTACCTCGGTGCCGGTCAGCGCCGGATTGAATACGCAGATCAGACGCATATCTTTCCTGGCGCGCAGGTAGTGCCGCTCATGCTCGTTGAGCGCATACATGGTGCCATCACTGATTTGATGCGTTTGACCGGTTTCCAGGTCCTCGATTTCACCTTCACCACCCACGCAATACACTGCCTCCAGGTGGTTCTTGTAATGGATAAAGGTCTCGGTACCGGCGAAAATGGTGGTTTCGTGAAATGAAAACCCCATTTTGTCGTCACGTAGCAGGAAACGCCGGCTGACCCAGTTGCCGTTTTCGGCCTTTACATCCCGGGCGCTGCCGATTATCTCTTCGAGGCGACGAACGATCATGATGCGGCCTCCGTGCTGCCCGTGCCTTTTCTCTCGGCAACTATTTCACCAATGGCCTCGTCGACAATGGCCAGGCCCTCGCGCAATGTGTCTTCTTCGATGGTCAATGCCGGCAAAAACTTGATGACGTGATCATCAGCACCAGACAGTTCGATCACCAGTCCTTTTTCAAAGGCCTTGCTTAATACCTCACCGGGCAAGCCGGGGACGTGACTTTCCAGGCCCCACACCATACCTCTACCGCGGAACTCGGTGATGACGCCGTCATATTTTTCCGCCATTTTCCGGAGTTCCGCTTCCATAATGCCACCTTTGCGCATTACCTCATTGGCAAGGTTATCGTTGTCCCAGTACTCGAGCGCCTTCGCGGCCGCCACAAAGGCCAGATTGTTGCCGCGGAAGGTGCCGGTATGTTCACCGGGCTGCCACTGATCCAGTTCCGGGCGCAGTAACAACAGGGCCATGGGCAGGCCACCGCCGATCGCCTTGGACAGCGTTACCATGTCCGGATTGATACCGGAGCGTTCGAAACTGAAAAAGTCGCCCGTACGTCCATTACCCATCTGGATATCATCGACGATCAGCAGGATATCGAAATCGCGGCACACCTGTTCCAGTTGGCGCAACCATTCATCGCTAGCCACATGGATACCGCCTTCGCCCTGTACGCATTCGACAATAATCGCCGCGGGCAGATCTACGCCACTGCTTTGATCGCTGAGAAAACGACGCAAATAATCAATGGTATTCACGTCGGGACCAAAATATTTATCATAGGGCATGAAGTCACTGTTGTAGCGCACGCCATAGGATTCGTCGCGATAGAACGAGTTGCCGGTCACCGCCAGTGAGCCCATGGTCAGGCCGTGATAGGCATTGGTAAACGCGATGATATTGGAGCGCTTCTTGACCATACGCGCCAGTTTCAGCGCCGACTCCACCGTGTTCGTGCCTGTGGGGCCAGTAAACTGTAATTTATACTGCATATCACGAGGCGCCAGAATGGTGTCGTAAAACTTCTGCATAAAGTCACGCTTGGCAACAGTAGCCTTGTCCAGCGCGTGAACGATACCGTCGCGCTGCAGATATTCAATCAGCGCCTGTGTGATCGCCGGTTCGTTGTGCCCGTAACACATGGTGCCGGCGCCGGCAAAGAAATCGATGTACTGTTTGCCGTGTTCGTCATAGAGATAAGAACCCTTGGCCTTGTCAAATACGGCGGGAAAGGAGCGGATATAGCCCCTGACTTTGGATTCCAGTTCTTCGAAAATGCGCATGATAATTTACCTTTATTTCAAGTTTAATCTGTAGGGTTAAGTGCGAACGGACCAATATGCAGCAGGTTTTCTGGCTCGTGGTCTCCGCTCGGGAAAAGTGTTGTATCGAAACAGGGTTGCTCGGATAGTTTGGCGTCCAGCCGTTTCGCCAGTGATGCGAACAACGCGCGCGAGGCCTCGTTAGATGGCCCAACGGTTGCCTCCACGAATCTGACGCTGTGACAGATATCTCGCTGCAACAATTGCTGCAACAAGCGCGTGGCAAGGCCGTGGCCGCGCATAGCGGGGCTCACGCCGACCTGCCAGATGAAAAGCGTGTCCTCACGGCCAGGTGGCAGATAGCCGGTGACAAAGCCTACGATCTCGCCGTTTACCTCGGCGACGCAGCAAGTGTCAGAGAAATGCTTGCACAGAATCAAATAACAGTAGGTGGAATTAACATCCAGAACGCCCGAATCACGCACCAGTTGCCATATGGGTGTGCCATCTTCGATGGTAGGTGGCCGAAAGTTAATATCTTCTCGTTGCATAATACTCGTTTGTCCATTTATCCGGTGCGTGGTTTGTGTCTTTGCATTGGAACGAAGTCCAGGCCCGCATCTTCTCTGCCTGTCGCCTGTTCGTTTTCCGGGCGGGTGACTATCTCTGCTGGCATTTCAGGATCCGCGGTCACTTCTCCAGTAGCGAGCAAGGGCGATGCATCGACCTGTTTGGCATCCATCATTAACGCCACGCGTTGTAACACGGACAAGGTCTGGGCAAGCTCCCAATCTTCAAGTTTGGCCAATCGCTGCGAAAACTGCTCCTGTAGCAGCGGCGGTGATTTTTCCACCACGGCCAGGGCCTGTTCGGTGGGGGTGACCAGAACGCGGCGCCGGTCCGTTATTGAGCGTGTTCGGCTGATCAGGCCGCGTTTTTCGAGCCGGTTCAGAATATCTGTGACGGTGGCGTGGCTCAGGGTTATGTTT
>JASFJH010000232.1:0-3809 GCA_050122215.1 Granulosicoccaceae bacterium
TGTGAAGGGCGACCTGACACTGCTCATCGGTGCCGCCGGCGTGGTCGTCGCCTTTGCCCTGTACCTGTGCACGGGCATGATCTACGGCTGCATCAAGTTCATCCAGGAATGGGCGAGCCCGCTGACCGTGGTCAACTACGCGCTGATCGGCATTGCCTCCGGCTTTACCCTGGCCACCGCGTTTGCCGCCTGGCAGGCGCCGCAACTGGTTAACTTCTATGGTGGCTGGGCGATCGTCATTACCGTCGCGGCGTTGATTAGCCGTGGGTTCTCGTTGTTCCGCAACGCGCGTATCCGCCGCAAGTCGAGTATGCAGACCGCGATCGGTATCCGTGATCGCCGCATCCAGCAAAAGGCGATGGGCTTCATGGGTGGTTCCTTCAATACACGTGAGTTTTTTCACCATGCCTCGGCATTCATGTTCCGCGGCATAAAGTGGTTCTTCCTGGTCATGGCCTTCCTGATCCCGGTGGTACTGCTTGCCTATGCGCTACTGGTGGCATCCACCACGCTGCTGTGGGCCGCCTTTGTCGTGCAGTATGTCGGTATCCTGGCCGAGCGCTGGTTCTTTTTTGCTCAGGCCAACCACCCGCAGAACCTGTACTACCAGAAAGTCGGCTAGGCAGCCGACAGCTGCGGATACAAAAAAACGGCGCCCCGGGGCGCCGTTTTTTATTGTGCGAACAACCGTGCGGAATGATGCCGGCCGGCTGTAGCCGGCTTACTCGAATTGCTCGCGTGGCATAACTACCCCCGATCGTGCCGCGATCTGCGGCAAAAAAACCCCCGCCGAAGCGACCCTGTCGAGGGCGGTGAACAGCGACTTGTGCGCACCAATCAGGTTCATGACAGGCAAATTAGGCTTGTCTTATACACAGGGCCGCTGCCAGAGCGAATTGATCGCGACAATTTTATGACAAATCGCAGCAGGACACTGTGGACACAAGTTAACTTATTGAATATATTGAGGATATAGAGATGGTTAAATTTTGACCAGTTTAATAAAAATGCCTTATTTCCCGGCAAATGGCGGTTCCACCGACAGTTCATCCACAGAGTTATCCACAGATTTTGTGGATAAGCGCACAATCGAAACACATATAGACGTTTTGTTGTTTTGCCTCGAAGTTACATTAAGTTTGGGGATTAACTGGTCTTGCCCGGCCTGCACCATGAAACCTCAATAACGAGGCAGTGCCAGCGTAACGATCGTGCCGCCGTGTTCGGCAGCGCCGAGTTGCAGGCTGCCCTCGTAGGCAGTGACGATATCCTGCGCCACGGCCAGGCCGATACCTTGCCCCGGCATGGATTGATCCCGCCGGCTGCCACGTTGCAACGCCTGCCGGGCATCGGCCTGCTCCAGGGTTGTACCATCGTTCTCCACAGTGAGTACACACTTACGCGTGTCTTGCGTGGCAGCAATCCGGATCCGGTGTGCGCCGTACTTGAAGGCGTTATCGAGCAGGTTGCCGAACAGCTCGGTGAAATCACCGGCGTCCATGCGCAAACGCATCGTTTCCGGCACACAGTTTGCGACCCGCATGGCCTTGTCGCGGTAAACCTTGTGCAGGGCCGCGACCAACCGGTCGAGCTGTTGATGCACGCGCAAGGGCGCGGCCAGTGTTACCTGGCCGCGCGTGGCGGCGCGTTGCAGTTCGCGACTGACGATACTGTCCATAAGCGTCACCTGTTCCTCGACGCATTGTCGCAGGGTCGCTTTATCCGGGCTGTCAGCCGGTGCGCCCCTTAATACGGCCAGCGGGGTTTTTAACGAGTGGGCAAGATCGCCGAGCGCATGTTGATAGCGTTGCTGGCGGGCACGCTCATGGTCGAGCAGCGCATTCAGGTTGCCGGTCAGGCCCTGCAACTCTTGCGGGTAATCGCCCTCGAGGTGCGTTTGCCGGCCCTGCTCGATGGCCGACAGGTCGCGGGTCACGTGCCGCAGGGGGCGCAATCCCCAGCGTAGCACGAGCACGAGTGCCGCCAGCAGGCCGACGCCAAGCGCGGACAACCAGCCCCACAGCGTGCGCCGGTAGCCGGCGATCTGGGCCTCGAAACTGCGCGTGTCCTCGAGCAGGGTAAAGCTCAACGGTACGGCGCGATCACGCGCCAGCCATTCCACACCGATGCCCAGCACAAACAGGCCTGCCTCGTCGAGATGCCGGAACTGTTGCTCACCGGCTTGCAGCGGGTGGGCTGGCTGGCGCGTGTCCGCCATGGTCGAGCGTGATTGCCAGGCGATGTTGCCGCCATCATGGATCAGCGCGTACAGCCCACTGTCGGGTTGATTGAGACGGGCGATGCCGCTGCGGGCGGGCATTTGCAGCTGGCCATCGGCAGCGACCTCGGTCTCACCCATGAGCAGGTAGAGCTGGCCGAGCAGGCGTTCCTGTTGTGCGGTGCGCGCACTGTCGATAAAGGCGCGTTCCAGCGCCAGCGCGGTCAGCAACATGAAGATCACGAGCACGGCCCCGGCACCGAGCAGGGTGCGGGTATTCAGCGAGTGCATGGCTGCTCGCCGGTCAGGGTAAAGCGGTAACCGCGGCCACGCAGGGTCTCGATCGGGTTGCGTTGTGCATCCGGGTCGAGCTTGCGGCGCAGGCGGCCGATCATGACCTCGATCACATTGCTGTCGCGATCATCATCATGCGGGTACAGGTAATCGGCGAGTGCGGCTTTCGACAGCACCTCGCCGGGATGACGGGCCAGGTGTTCGAGCAGGCGGTATTCAAACGAGGTCAGGGTGAGTTCTTCATCGGCGAGCGTGACACGTTGTTCATGCAGATCGATACTGAGATCACCATAGCGCAGCACCTCGCTGGCCTTCGGTGTGGCGCGGCGCAGCAGGGCCTTGATGCGCGCCAGTAACTCTTCTGCATGAAACGGTTTGGTCAGGTAATCATCGGCACCGGCCTCGAGGCCCTCGACCTTGTCCTGCCAGCGATCCCGTGCCGTCAGGATCAGGATCGGCAGGCTCGCGCCGTCCTCGCGTAACTGGCGAATCACCTCGAGCCCGGACAGCCCGGGCAGGCCGAGATCAACGATCGCTGCATCGAGCGGATATTCGCGGGCGATATACAGGCCTTCTTCGCCGTCGGCACAGGCATCGACGGTATATCCCTGCGCTTCGAGTTGTGACTGCAACTGCGTACGCAGCGCGGCCTCGTCTTCGATGATCAGCAGTCGCATGGGCTAGCGGTGCACGGCGCCGGTGCGCGCATCAACTGTGAATACCATGACCTGCGCGCGACGGTTGAGGATCTTGACGCGGTAGCTATTGCCGACCTGCGTGACAGACAGCACCCGGCCACCGGTACGAGCCTGCACCCGGGCGGCGGCTTCACCGGCCGAGATCCTCTGCGGTACCTGCTGTGCCGGCTGCGCGGCACGGCCACGTTGCCGGCTAGTATCGTTCGGCTCGAACTGCACGCGTGGTTCGGCGATCGCGCTGTTGGCGAACACGAGCAACACCAGGGATGCCACCAGGCCCAGTCGCAAAGTCTTCATGGTTTCAAGCATACACGTAGTCAACCGGGTAAAAAATGCCCGTCACCCGGAGCGGGTGACGGGCATTGCCACCCGTCATGACAAGGGATGAAGGAGGAGTGCTTCGTCGTGTCATGACAGTCCCGTTTGCGGTGCCGTAACGGCTTAAAAGCGCAGGCCAAAGTCGTGGCTACGGATCACAACCTGCCAACCGTCATGGCGGTAGCCGTGGTGGACACGCCGCTTGTGGCTCCAGTGCTGGCAAGCCTGCCGGGCATGGCGGTGATGCCGGGCATGCTTGTCATAGCCATGGCGGTAGTCAC
>JASFJH010000233.1:0-3801 GCA_050122215.1 Granulosicoccaceae bacterium
ATACCAGTGTCGCCCTGCGCGATGCCCTGGCGGCCGTGAAGGTACCGTTTATTGAAGTGCATTTATCCAATGTGCATGCACGGGAATCATTTCGACAGCAATCTTATGTTTCCGATCTGGCCCAGGGTGTGATCAGTGGTCTGGGTCCCTATGGCTATACGCTCGCGTTGTTATCGGTGATCGATAGCCTTAAAAACAATTAACCAAAATTTCACAGGTCACGTTGTTATGGATATACGTAAAGTTAAAAAACTCATTGAACTGCTGGATGAATCGGGCGTTGCCGAAATCGAAATCAAGGAAGGCGAGGAATCGGTCCGCATCAGCCGACAATCGCAATTCAACCAGGCCATGATGGCGCCAGCGGCTGCCTTCGCAGCACCACCGCCGGCACCCGCGGCGGCACCGGCCCCGGTGGCAGAGACGCCGGCTGCTGAGCCAGCTGCGGAAGCGATTGAAGGTCACGCAATCAAGTCCCCAATGGTGGGAACCTTCTATCGCGCACAATCTCCGGGGGCTAGTCCGTTTGTTGAGGTCGGCCAAACCGTCAGTGTCGGTGACACCTTGTGCATCATCGAGGCGATGAAACTGCTGAATCAAATCGAAGCTGACAAGGCCGGCACAATCAAAGCCATTCTAGTTGAAAATGGCCAGCCGGTTGAATATGACCAACCGCTGTTCATTATTGACTAGATTTTTAGCTGACTTCTTAACATTGTCATAAGACGTGCTATGACAAACAAAACTGGCTCGCTTCAACACTCAATAGCGGCGTGCTTCGGAAGACACCTCTGCAGAGCGTAGCGTTCCTGAAGCTTCGTTTTAATCCAGCCGCAGGCAATGCGGCAGGCAAATGATAAACAGTGAATAAACCATGTTAGACAAGATTCTGATTGCAAACCGGGGCGAAATTGCGTTGCGCATTCTGCGCGCCTGCCGCGAACTTGGTATTAAAACGGTCGCCGTTCACTCCGATGCCGATCGCGACCTGAAACATGTCCGCATGGCGGACGAGTCTGTATGTATTGGCCCAGCGTCTTCCACGGAGAGTTATCTTAACGTTCCTGCAGTGATTAGCGCGGCTGAAGTCACAGATGCTGTGGGCATCCATCCCGGTTACGGCTTCCTGTCGGAAAATGCCGACTTCGCCGAACGGGTGATGGAAAGCGGCTTCGTTTTCATTGGCCCGAAACCGGAAACCATTCGCATGATGGGCGACAAGGTGGCCGCCATCAAGGCGATGAAGGCATCGGGTGTACCTTGCGTGCCAGGTTCAGATGGGCCGCTGGGTGAAGATGAAAAAGAAAACCTGCGGATTGCCCATGAAATCGGCTACCCCATCATTATCAAGGCTGCCGGTGGTGGCGGGGGACGCGGCATGCGCGTGGTGCACAGCGAAGCCGCTCTGCTCAATGCGATCTCCCTGACCAAGGCGGAAGCCGGTGCGGCCTTCAACAACGATACGGTCTACATGGAGAAGTTTCTCGATAATCCACGCCATATCGAGATCCAGGTATTGTCTGATGAGCACGGCAACGCCATTCATCTGGGAGAACGTGATTGCTCCATGCAGCGTCGTCACCAGAAAGTAATTGAAGAAGCGCCGGCTCCCGGCATCACCCAGGAAATGCGTAACCAGATCGGCGAGCGCTGTGCTGCGGCGTGCCGGGAAATCGGTTATCGCGGTGCCGGCACCTTTGAGTTTCTCTACCAGGACGGTGAGTTCTACTTTATTGAGATGAACACCCGGGTACAGGTGGAACACCCGGTAACCGAGATGATCACCGGCGTCGACATTGTGCGGGAGACCATTCGCATTGCCAGTGGGGAGCCGCTGCATTACACCCAGGACGAAATTAAAATCAACGGCCATGCGATGGAATGTCGTATTAATGCCGAGGATCCGGAGAACTTCATGCCTTCTCCCGGCACTATCACCGCCTATCATGCACCGGGTGGTCCAGGCGTGCGGGTGGATACTCACATCTATAACGGTTATCGGGTGCCGCCGTACTACGATTCCATGATCGGCAAACTCATCACCCATGGCGAAGACCGTCCTACCGCCATGGCGCGAATGCGCAATGCCCTGAGCGAAATCGTCATCGAAGGAATCAAAACCAATATCCCTTTGCAAATAGAACTGTTCAACGATGCGGCATTTCAGGAAGGTGGCACCAACATTCATTACCTGGAAAAGAAACTGGAAGAGCGTTAATTCCTCTTCCAGTTTTATTCACCGCTTCCAGCTTTTCTGGCACTGCGTCCACTGAGTCATGCCCTGGTTGCAACTTGAACTTGAGGCTAGCCCCGACAATGCCGAACAACTCTCGGAGCTGTTACATGCTGCTGGTGCCGGTGCGGTAACCCTGCAGGATGCGGCCGACCAGCCCCTGTTTGAGCCACCCCCCGGCACTACGCCGCTGTGGAACACCACTCGGGTAATCGGTCTGTTTGCGGCCGATACCGACATACCGGCGGTGCTGGCTTGCCTGCAACAGCAACTTGCCCCTGTCCCCCTGCCTATCTGGCACCTGAATCCACTCGAGGACCGTGACTGGGTGCGCGCCTGGATGGACAACTTCCAGCCCATGCGCTTTGGTGAACGGTTATGGATTTGTCCCAGCGGCTTCACGCCACCAGAGCCGCAGGCGATCAATATTCTGCTGGATCCCGGCCTGGCTTTTGGCACGGGGACCCATCCGACCACCGCCATGTGTCTGCGCTGGCTAGATGCCCATCCCCCCCGGGATTTGGCGGTGATCGATTATGGCTGTGGTTCCGGTATTCTGGGCATCGCGGCCTGCAAACTCGGGGCTCACCACGTTAGTGGCATAGACACCGATCCCCAGGCTCTGCTGGCCACGCATGATAACGCCGACAAAAACCAGGTGAGCGATTGCATCAAGGCCTATTTACCGGCTGATTTCCGGGCCGAACCCGTACCGTTATTACTGGCCAATATTCTCGCCGGTCCTCTGCAGTCCCTGGCGCCACGGTTCGCTAAACTGGTCGCACCGGCGGGCCACATCGTCCTTTCCGGCATCCTCGCCGAACAGGCAGACAGCGTCATGCAACCCTATCAAGCCGCATTTGACATCCAACTTGTTGCACAACAGGAGGAGTGGGTCTGCCTCGCAGGCCAGCGGCGTTAAGGTGCAGAGGCATAACGGGAAGAACCGATTGTGAAAAATTCAACGGCTTCTTATACTGCCTGCAGTCTTTCTAAAAGTTGATGGCCGCTTAATTCGATGTACACCTGCTGCCCCCATTGTCAAACCTGTTTTCGTATCACCAAGGCTCAACTCGATGTCGCCCAGGGCAAGGTGCGCTGTGGTCACTGCAAGCAGGTCTTCAATGGCAAGCAACATTTACGCGACGACCTCCCAGGCCAGCAAAGCAAACCCGCCGCTACACCAATCCCACCACCTGCGGCACCAGTAACACCAGAACCTGAACCGCCGAAAGCGGAAGAAGACTTTGGCAAAGCCACGGACATTGACTTTGATCTGTTTGATCTGAGTTCAATCCCGGAGAGTAGCGAGGAAGAGGAAGACTGGTTTGAAGACTCCGAAGAAATAGTTAACGAACTCGAAGATGTAGAGCCGGATGCCTGGCTTGAAGAGGATGAATTTGAAGAAGAGGATGTTACTGCCGACCTAGACGAGCCCTATGAAGAGATAGACGAGGATGAAGAGGAAACCTATCCCGATACTGAGGCTGAAGTTAAACCGGAGGAACCGGGCAGTCAAACCGCTTCCCGCTATGCCTATGTGGATCCAGAAGAATTACGCGGCGAAC
>JASFJH010000234.1:0-3762 GCA_050122215.1 Granulosicoccaceae bacterium
GTAAACACGGCAACGAGCATGGTCACATACAGGGCAATGGCAATCGTGGCGGCACTTTCGATATCGAGCTTGACGACCTCACTCGTACCAATCTGCCAGCCGATTTGAGTGGTGCCGATGAAACCGGACAGGGCCGGGATCGCGGCCAGGAACAATACATGGGAGCAATAACATTTGCCGATCGAACAACGTTCCTTCCTAATGTCCTCCCACTCCTCGACGGGGTGTGCAAACAACCCCCAGACATGTGACAAAAACATATTTTTATACCCTCTGCAGATGGTGACGCCAGTTAAAAAACTCCGCCTTTACAGTCGTTATCATTTCACCGAGAATGGTTAAAAATTGACCATAAAATACGGATTTCCTTACTGAATTAGTAAATTATAATATATTAATTATACGCAATGCTTGCTATGGATGCGAGTCTAGACGTGGTGCAAGTAGTGAGCATTGATCCAGATCAATCCACGCTGCCGGGACCGCAATACGACATGACAGCACCCGGAAGCGATTAGCAATTATATGAAAGTACACCCGGATATGCTGATTGTCAGCCCTGAAATGTAAATAAGTGATACAAGCCGAAATGCCCAACCCGTCCTCTGAGTTCTGTTTCCACTGCGGTTTGCCTGTGCCGAGCGGCGCCAATTACCCTGTAGAAATAGAGGGAAAATGGCAGCCCATGTGTTGCCGCGGCTGCCAGGCGGTAGCGCAGGCGATCATCGATGCCGGCATGGGCGATTTCTACAAGTACCGCACTGATAAAAGCCAGACCGGCCAGGAACTCGTGCCGGAGTTTCTGCGCCAGACCGAGGTGTACGACAACCCGGTGTTGCAGCAGCAATTCGTGCGCAGCGCCGAGGGGGAAGGTGAGGATGTCCGCGAGGCGGACCTGATCCTTGAAGGTATCGTCTGCGCCGCCTGTGTCTGGCTCAATGAGCGGCACCTTTCCGGTCTACCCGGGGTGCTGGCGGTATCGGTCAACTACAGTACGCACCGCGCCCGGGTGAAGTGGGACAATACCCGCCTCCACCTGAGTGACATTCTCAAGGCCATCAGTGCGATTGGTTATCTCGCCCATCCGTATGATCCGGATCGGCAGCAGCAAATCATCGAGCGCGAACGTCGCACCCTGCTCAAACGTCTCGGCCTGGCCGGCGTACTCGGCATGCAGGTCATGACGATCGCCGTGGCGCTGTATTTCGGCGCGTTCAGCGGCATCGAGGAGAATTTCCGGCAATTTTTCCTGTGGCTCAGCCTCGGCCTGACCCTCCCCGTGTTGCTGTACTCGGCCGCGCCGTTTTATCGCGCCGCGCTGCGCGATCTGAAACGCGGCCAGGCCGGCATGGATGTGCCGGTGGCGCTCGGTATGAGTATCGCCTTTATCGGCAGTGTCTGGACTACGGTGACTGGTAGCGGCGAGGTGTATTACGACTCGGTGGTCATGTTCACCTTCTTCCTGTTAACCGGCCGCTATTTTGAACTGGCGGCACGCAAGAAGGCCGCCGAGGCCTCCGAACATCTCGTACACATGGCGCCGGCGATGGCGACGCGCATTGACGCGCAGGGTAATGAGCAGGTCGTACCAGTGGCGGAACTCGCGGTCGGCGATCGGCTGCGCGTGCGGCCCGGTGAGAGTGTCCCGGCCGATGGCGTGATCCTGGCCGGGCGCGCCAGTATTGATGAGGCCGTCCTGACCGGCGAGAGCATGCCGGTCGCACGCAGTGTGGGTGAGCAGGTGATTGGCGGCAGCGTCAATGTCGACAGCCCGATCGATATCGAGGTGGAGAAGACCGGTCAGGACACGGTGCTCTCCGGGATCCTGCGCCTGCTCGATCGCGCCCAGTCGGAAAAACCGCATATCACCCGGCTTGCGGATCGCACCGCGGCCTGGTTTGTGCTGGCCGTGATCGTACTGGCTGTCGGGGTAGCCGGCTTCTGGTGGTGGCATGATCCGGCCCACTGGCTGCCGATCACGGTCGCGGTACTCGTCGTCACCTGTCCGTGCGCGCTGTCACTGGCCACCCCGACGGCGGTCACCGCGGCAACCGGGCGCCTCACCCAGAGCGGTCTGCTGGCGACACGCGGCCATGCCCTGGAGACCTTTGCCCGCGCTACGCATATCGTGTTCGATAAAACCGGCACGCTCACGGTCGGCAAACCGGAGCTGCTCGATATCCACGCGCTGGCAGACATGCCCGTGCAGCAGCTCCATATACATGCTGCAGCCCTCGAACAACATTCCGAGCATCCGCTGGCACGTGCCGTCTGTGCCGGCATTGATGTCTGCACGGTGACTGCGACAGAGCTGTCGAATACGCCGGGCGGTGGCTTGCAGGGCCATATTGATGGTAAACGCTATGCACTGGGCACGGTCGAGTTTGTGCGTGATGCCCTGTCGTTGCCGGGCTCGCCACCACGCCCGCATGAACAGGATCAAGCGGGACATACCGTGGTCGCGTTTGCCTGTGAAACGGGCTGGCTGGCCTGGTTCGTGTTCGGTGACAAGCTGCGTGACGATGCACACCGACTCGTGCACAGCCTGCAGGCGGACGGGCGCAAGGTGTGCCTGTTGACGGGTGACCATGCCGCCCCGGCAAGCGTGATTGCCGCGCAACTGGGTATTGACTGTGTACATGCCGGCCTGGCGCCGCAGGACAAGTTGCAGCGCGTGCGCGAGATGCAGGAGCGCGGCGCCATCGTGGCGATGATCGGTGACGGGGTGAATGATGCCCCGGTGCTGGCCGGTGCCCAGGTATCGGTCGCCATGGGTAGTGGTACGCAACTTGCCGCGGCCAGTGCCGACATGATCCTGTTGTCTGATCAACTTATGGTGTTGGCGGATACACTGCATACCGCACGCAAGACCCTGCGTATTATTCGCCAGAACCTGGTCTGGGCAATTGGTTATAATCTGTTGGCCTTGCCGGCAGCGTCAATCGGTTTGATCGCACCATGGATGGCAGCCCTGGGTATGTCGGCAAGTTCGCTGATCGTCGTCGGCAATGCCTTGCGACTGACGAGAAAAAACCGATGATTTGTGAGTGATAATTAATGAACGGTTACCTGTGATATGGAAGTTATTTACCTGCTTATTCCGATCGCGTTGTTGCTCGTGGCAGTGATTGTCGCGGTCTTCTTCTGGGCGATCCGTTCGGGCCAGTTTGATGACATGGAAGGGCCGGCGCACCGGATTCTCATGGACGATGATAAAGCGCATCCCGAGAGCGACAAAAAAGACGAACAATAGAAAGTATGAACCTGATTCTTTGACAGAATTAACAAGATTGACAGGATGATGATGAGACTGCATAGCAATCATGTTCATCCTGTAAATCCTGTCAGGTTTTCCTTTCAATCACCGATACGAATAGCCATCTGCCATGAGCGCGTCGCGCCCGGCGCGATCTTCACGATGCCGGGTTTGTCACTGAATTCGCCCGCGTAGCCGCGCGATCGGTTCGGCTTCATCGTGTTCGAAGATGAAACGGCAGGCCTGCCAGAGCTATTCCTCACTATCATGGCCGTGCAGCGAATGCATTTCAGCACCGCGGGACTCAAGGCGGCAAGGAGTCCCCGCGGACTGCAGGCCGGGTGTCTCCATGATATTCAACGGCGGTGTTGTTGTTTTTTAACGACGCAGGTGCAGAACCGCTTGCCTGTCAATACCGGAAAAGTGTGAAGCGGGTCGAAAAATGTACTGATAACACTTGTGTTTGACGCTAACTGTCGCATACTGGGCATGGACCTGTTGTTGTG
>JASFJH010000235.1:0-3755 GCA_050122215.1 Granulosicoccaceae bacterium
TCCATATTGACCACAGGGATCACGGGGGGGCACGAGGAAGAAAATATTAACAACCCGTGGTCCCTGTGCTCCCCGTGGTTTAGATCTTTTTATTTCATACCACGAGAGTTTTTCACGACGTCATACGCGGCGCGGATTTCCTGAGTTTTTTCTTTCGCCATTTCCATCATTTCTTCCGGCAAGCCTTTGGCCACAAGCTTGTCGGGATGGTGCTGGCTCATGAGGCGACGGTAGGCCTTTTTCACGTCAGCATCACTGGCCGACGCACTCACATTCAGTACCGCGTAGGCATCATCGAGTGACAGGCCGGCACGATTGCTGGCCGAACCACCGTAGGCCTGTTCGCCCCCCATGTGGTGTTGCGCCTGCACGATGGCCTCGAGGTGGGCAAACTCCTGTGCCGAGAAACCGAGTCGCTGGCAGAGGTGACTGAGTAACTCGCGCTCGCTCGCGTGCACGATGCCGTCCGCATACGCGGCGTGCAACTGGATCTCGATGAACATGCGCAAGAGGTTATGGCGGCGATGGCACTCGCGGCGAAACTGATCGAGTACCGCGTCGAGGTCAAAACCGGGTTGCTTGCCTTCGCTGAACAACTGCCTGGCGACGCGGCGCTGTTCCTCGTCAAGCTGCATTTGCGCCATGATTTGCTCTGCCACCTGGATCTCATCACGTGACACGCGTCCATCCGCCTTGGCCAGGTGGCCCATGACCGAAAAGGTCGTGGTGAAAAACGCGGTCTGCACGCGTGCCTGCGCACCCGGTGAAAAGTCCTCGGCCACGCCGCGCATGCCCTTGTCGAAATTGTGCCCGAGCGCGGCCCCGAGCAGCGCCCCGAGCGGCCCGCCGAGCAGGAAGCCAAACGTACCGCCGATAATTTTTCCCCACCAATTCATATAGTTATGGTTACCTCATAACCCGCCAAAAAACGTACTTTATCATTGCATCAACATTGCTTATATTTGAGTATCCCGGTCAAGCATATACTAGCTGGATGTCAGTATAACCGTGAACGGATAAAAAGAAGGGACTGCCATGCCATTTACTGCCAATGATTTGCTCAACGCCGTCGGTGATGCTCTCGCTCTGCCGGAGACCTGCCAGCGCGTCAACCAGATGGCGGGGGATGAGCGTTATTCTGCAGCGGATATCGCCGAGGTGATCCGTCTTGACCCGGGGTTAACCACGCGCCTGCTGAAAATTGCCAACAGTCCGTTCTTCGGTTTCCCCAGCCATATCGATAGCGTGCCCAGGGCGATTACGGTTATCGGTACCGAGGAACTGCGACAACTGGTACTGGCCACCTCCGTGGTCAATATGTTTTCAAACCTGCCCAATGAACTCGTTTCAATGGAGACCTTCTGGCGCCACAGCCTGCGGTGCGCGGTCATTGCGCGTACCATCGCGGCCTTCCTCAAGGAGCCTGAGGTCGAACACTATTTCACCGCCGGGTTGTTGCATGATATCGGCTACCTCGTCATTTACCGCGAGTTGCCGGAGCTTGCAGAAAAGGCCCAGGAGCACTGCGCACAAAACCGCGGTATCGTGTACATCGTTGAGCAGGAAATTATTGGTTTCGATCATGCCAAGGTGGGCGCGGAACTGTTACGCCGCTGGAACCTGCCGCCCGCGCAAGTGGAAGCGGTGGCCTGCCATCACACGCCGAGCCTGGCCAGGCAATTCCCCCGCGAGGCTGCCATCATCCACGTCGCCAATTACCTGGCGAACACCATGTTGAGCAACCTGTCGCCAACCCTCGAGCCGACCGAGGCACTGGATATGCAGGCCATGGAACAGATTGGACTCAGCCCCGACGACCTGCAAATCCTGCTGCGCAAGGCCGAGCAACAGTTTACCGACACCCTGAATATCCTCGTCTACGACCAGGTGGCATAAAAAACCGTGAGGCGTGAAGAGTGAGGTGTCAGGGGTTACGATTCTCTCGCCTCACACCTGACCCCTCACACCTTACGTCTCGGCCAGAACCACCACACGATCAGCACGATCACGGCGAGGCCGGCAAGGTTCAGCAGCACGCTCATTTGACCACCCCGCCAGCCCGTAACACGCTGCTGGACAGATAGTTGTCCCTGACGTTGCGTTCCCTTTTTTCACTGCCATTCAAGTACATATCCGCCCCGAAATTCACCCCTTGAAAGTTCTCAAAATGTTCTCTATGCTTGGTTTACCAGTGAGAACATTTTGAGAACTTATTCGCCATGCTGTCACGCCGCGAACAGGATACACATAAGTATATACGGGCATATTTTGCCCGCCACGATCATGCGCCGACACTCGAGGAAATCGCTGTCGGGCTGGGAATCCGCTCGAAGGGGGTGGTGCACCGCTACCTGCGCGCGCTTGCCGATGCGGGCCTGATCACCCTCGTTGCCGGCCGGCATCGTGGTATTTTGCTGAATGAAAGTGAGTATTCACCTACCGGCAATGACCAATATAGCCTGCCTTTTCTCGGAAAAATTGCTGCCGGCCAGCCGATCGAGGCGATCCCGGATCAAGAGCATATCGACCTCGCCGAATTCCTGATCGGCCCAAACCGCTTCGTGCTCAAGGTGCAGGGTGATTCAATGATCGAAGCCGGCATTCTCGATGGCGATATGGTCGTGATCGAGCGCAGCAACCGCGCCAGTAACGGTGACATTGTAGTCGCCCTGATCGATAACGAGGAGGCCACCCTGAAAACCCTGCGCAACAATCATGATGGCTCGGTCATGCTCATACCCGCCAACAACACGATGGCGCCCATGATCTACCCGGCCGAACGCGTCGCGATCCAGGGCGTGGTAGTCGGCCAGATGCGCAGTTATCGCTGAGTTTGCACGGAGGTGCGGGGATGCTTTATGTCATGAAAACCCTTTCCCCCTCCACGGGTTCGAGTGCTCTGAACCATTCCCGCACCTCCGCGCACCCATTCCTGATTGATGATTGCAAATTGATGAATGATGAACTGAACACCTTTGCCCGCCGCTCCTGAATTCCATTCATCGATCATCACCCAGCAATCATCACTATGTCTCTCTTCTGCCCTGTCATCTGGCCGCGTGCGATCATCCATGTCGACATGAACGCCTTCTTTGCCTCGATCGAGCAGCGCGACTTTCCCGCGTTGCGCGACAAACCGGTGGCCGTGACCAATGGTGAACGCGGCACCTGCATCATCACCTGCTCCTACGAGGCGCGTGCCTTCGGTATCCATACCGGTATGCGCCTGCTCGAAGCCCGTCAGCGCTGCCCGCAGTTAATCCAGCGCCCGGCCCGGCCCGCTGTCTATGCCCGTATCTCCACCGCGATCATGCAGGCCCTGCACGACGTCACCCCGGATATCGAGGTATTCTCGGTTGACGAGGCCTTTCTCGATGTAAGTCGTTGCCAGCGTCTGCATGGCACCCCGGTGCGCATGGCGCGGCTGGCCAAGCAAAACGTCTTCGCCGCCTCCGGTCTGCTCTGCTCGGCCGGCGTGGCCGGTGACAAAACCACCGCGAAGTTTGCCGCCAAACTGCAAAAGCCGGATGGCCTGACCGTGATACCGCCGTGGGATGCCTGCCTGCGCCTGCGTGATGAACCGGCCACGGCGTTGTGCGGGATCGCCGAAGGTATTGGTACCTACCTTGCCCAGCATGGCGCGCAGACCTGCGGCGAGGTTGGTGAACTGCCCGTCAGCGTGCTGGCCCGCCGCTTTGGTAACCTTGGCCGGCGCATCTGGCTCATGTGCCAGGGCAAGGATCCCGATCGCATCA
>JASFJH010000236.1:0-3750 GCA_050122215.1 Granulosicoccaceae bacterium
GCACACTGAACCCGTCGCCGTACATGTATTACCTCGATCTCGCCGATTTCCAGATCGTCGGCTCCTCACCGGAGATCCTGACCCGCGTCGAGGACGGCGAGGTCACGGTGCGGCCGATTGCCGGCACGCGGCCGCGCGGCAAGACCGAGGCCGAGGATCGGGCGCTGGAAGAAGAGCTGCTCAATGATCCGAAAGAACTCGCCGAGCACCTTATGCTCATCGACCTGGGCCGCAATGACGTCGGCCGGGTCGCCGAGATCGGGACAGTCAACCTCACTGACAAGATGATCATCGAGCGTTACTCGCACGTCATGCACATCGTCTCCAACGTCACAGGCAGACTGAAGCAAGGCATGTCGGCGATCGATGCGCTGCGTGCCACCTTCCCCGCCGGTACCGTCAGCGGTGCGCCGAAGATCCGCGCCATGGAGATCATCGATGAACTCGAACCGGTCAAGCGCGGGGTGTACTCCGGTGCAGTCGGTTACCTGTCCTGGAGCGGCAATATGGACACGGCGATCGCGATCCGCACCGCCGTGATCAAGCACGGCCAGCTGCACATCCAGGCCGGCGCCGGCATCGTCGCCGACTCCGTGCCGCAGAACGAGTGGGACGAGACCATGAACAAGGGGCGGGCGATCTTCCGTGCCGTGGCTATGGCGGTAAAAGGATTGGTGTAAAGTTGGCAATTTACAGATTTGTAAGGTGTAAGGAGTCAGGCGTGAGGCGGAAAACACCTCACACCTTACCCCTCACTCCTCACGAAACCCGCAGGGTTTGAATATGTTACTCATGATCGACAATTACGATTCGTTCACCTACAACCTCGTGCAGTATTTCGGCGAGCTGGGTGCGGATGTGCGCGTCTACCGCAATGATCAAATCACGATTGATGAGATCAAACGGCTGGCCCCGAAGTACCTGGTGATCTCACCCGGGCCGTGCACACCGAACGAGGCGGGTGTGTCGGTCGAGGCGATCAAGACCTTTGCCGGGCAGATCCCGATCCTCGGTGTGTGCCTTGGCCACCAGAGTATTGGCCAGGCGTTTGGCGGCAAGATCGTGCACGCCAACGCGATTATGCACGGCAAGACCTCGATGGTGTATCACCACGATACAGGTGTGTTCAAGGGCCTGGCGAACCCCCTCGAGGCGACGCGTTATCATTCGCTCGTCATCGACAAGCAAACCTTGCCGGACTGTTTTGAAGTCACGGCCTGGACCGAGGACGATGCCGGCAACATCGACGAGATCATGGGTGTGCGGCACAGGCAGCTGGCCGTGGAAGGCGTGCAGTTCCACCCCGAGTCGATCCTGACCCAGCATGGTCACGATATGTTAAAGAACTTTCTCGAACAGAATAAATAGAGCCGGGGAATCACGATGGACATGCAGACAGCGATTCGCAGCGTACTTGAAGGACAGGACCTGTCGCACGACGACATGACGGCCGTGATGCGCCTGATCATGACCGGTGAGGCAACCCCGGCGCAGATCGGCGGCTTTCTGATTGGCCTGCGCATGAAGGGCGAAACCGTTGCTGAAATCACGGCCGCGGCCAGTGTCATGCGTGAACTCGCGACCGGGGTCAAGGTCAGCGGTGAGCATGTTGTGGATATCGTCGGCACCGGTGGTGACACCGCCAATACCTTTAATATCTCGACCGCCAGCACCTTCGTCGTCGCAGCGGCCGGAGGTGTCGTCGCCAAGCATGGCAACCGCTCGGTATCGAGCAAGTCCGGCAGTGCCGATCTGCTCGAGGCCGCCGGCGTGAATCTCGAACTCACACCGCAACAGGTCGAGCAGTGCATCAGGGAACTCGGGGTTGGCTTCATGTTTGCACCGCTGCATCACAGCGCCATGAGGCATGCGATCGGGCCGCGCAGGGAAATGGGTGTGCGCACTATCTTCAACGTGCTCGGCCCACTGACCAACCCGGCCGGTGCGCCGAACCAGTTGCTCGGCGTGTTCAGCGATGAACTCGTCGAACCGCTTGCCGAGGTCATGAAGGCACTCGGCAGCAACCACGTGCTGGTCGTACATGGTGAAGACGGTATGGATGAAATCAGTATTGCCGCACCGACGCATGTTGCCGAACTCAAGGACGGTGCGATCACGACCTACACCATTACACCCGAACAGTTCGGGATTGAACGCGGTGACATCGCCACGCTTACCGTGGAAAGTGCGCAGCAAAGCCTGGCGATTGTAAAAAGCGTGCTGGATAACGAACCGGGCCCGGCCCGTGATATCGTCGTGCTCAACGCCGGCGCCGCGATTTATGCCGCCGGTCTCGTCGATACCCTTGAGGCCGGTATCAAAAAGGCACGGGAAGTCATTGCCAGTGGTGCCGCCCGTGACAAACTCGCGGCGCTCGTGTCTTTATCGAGTTCATTCTGATTTCTCAACACCCAACGCAAAGGGGCGCTCTCGTGCATCCCTGCACTCCGCGACACTCGCACATCCATGTGCATCGCGCATAGACTGACAAATGGTTAAAATGAAAAATACGCCGGACATTCTGAAAAAGATCATCGCGCGCAAGCACGAAGAAATCGCCGAGCGAAGCGCAAAAGTTTCGCTCGAAGACCTGAAACGACAGGTTGAAACGGCACCGCCGCTACGCGGCTTCGTCAAGGCGATCAAAGCCAGACTCGCTGCCGGCCAGCCGGCGGTGATCGCCGAGATCAAAAAAGCCTCGCCGAGCAAGGGTGTCCTGCGTGAGGATTTTCGGCCGGCGCAGATTGCGCAGAGCTACGAGCAGGGTGGCGCGGCCTGCCTGTCGGTACTCACCGATGTCGATTTCTTCCAGGGCGGCGATGCCTACCTGCAGGAAGCGCGCGCGGCGTGTTCGTTGCCGGTGATCCGCAAGGATTTCATTATCGGCCCGTACCAGGTCTATGAAGCACGCGTCATAGGTGCCGACTGTATCCTGCTGATCGTCGCCGCACTCGATGATGCGCAACTGCATGAACTGTGTAACCTGGCAAGCGAACTGGGCATGGACGTGCTCGTCGAGGTACATGATGGCGAGGAGTTGCTGCGTGCGCTGGCCCTGCAAACCCCGTTGATCGGTATCAACAACCGTAACCTGCGTACGTTCGAGACAAGTCTCGACACCACGCTCAACCTGCTGTCGCAGATCCCGGACGATCGGATTATCGTGACCGAGAGCGGGATTCATACACCCGCTGATGTCGCGCGCATGCGCGAACACGAGGTCAATACCTTCCTCGTTGGCGAGGCCTTTATGCGTGCCGCTGAACCCGGCGAGAAACTCGCCGAGTTGTTTCAATAATCCCAGTTTTCGACACCCGCCTCGCGGCGGTATGCCGGTTCCAGCGCGTCGATGAGTGGCTTGAGGTGTTTCTCATAGGGGCGCCAGCGCTGCATCGCGCCTTTATAAATGGGCTGACGTACCTGCTGGTTACTGGCCGTGTTCACGACGCGGTCACTCTTGTGGAACTGCAGGCAGTTGTCATCCCACTCCAGGCCACAGAAATCGATGAGTTTGCGCGACCAGGTCTCCTGGTCATTGACCAGCTCTTCATACTGGATATCCATGATCGGGATATCGAGCGCGGCATGCCAGTGCTTCATGATGCGGCGATATTCATTGTAGAAACAGCCGAGGTTTTCCAGGTCATACGAATAGGGGTGATGGCCGGCAAAATCCAGCGAGTAAATTGACAGGCACACATCGAGCGGGTTGCGCAGGGTATGGATAATACGCGTGTTCGGGAACAACTG
>JASFJH010000237.1:0-3742 GCA_050122215.1 Granulosicoccaceae bacterium
CGTGTCACGCGGCACCGCCGAGATGGGTCACGGTGCCTCGTATTACTGGAAGGGCAAGAGCGAGGCCGCGCAGTTCTTCGCCGCCGTGCCGTTCGGCCTGACCGCACAGGAAATGAATGCCTGGTTTTACCACGGTGGCGGCATGCAGTTGTGGGAAGAGGTGTATGCGCCGTTCGGCCTCGTGCCCGGTGCCGCCGGTAACACGGGCGTGCAGATGGGTGGCTGGTTCAACAAGCAGATCAACTCGGTCGATGATCTGAAAGGCCTGAAAATGCGCATCCCCGGCCTCGGCGGCGAGGTGTTGCGGCGCGCCGGCGGCACGCCGGTCAGCCTGCCCGGCGGGGAGATCTTTACCTCGCTGCAGTCCGGCGCGATCGATGCGACCGAATGGGTCGGCCCCTATAACGACCTGGCGTTTGGCCTGTACAAGGTGGCGAAGCATTACTATTACCCGGGCTGGCATGAACCGGGCACGACGCTCGAATGCTTCATCAACAAAAAGGCCTTCGAGGCCCTGCCGAAGGACCTGCAATCGATTGTCCGCCATGCCACCCGTGTCGCGAACCAGGACATGCTGGCCGAGTACACGGCGCGCAACAACCAGGCGCTGGGCACGCTCGTCAACAAACACAAGGTCGACCTGCGCCACTTCCCGGACGATGTGCTGGGCAGGCTGAAGAGCCTGTCCGACGAGGTCGTCGCCGAGGTCGCCGCCAAGGATGCGATATCGAAGAAGGTGTTCGAGTCGTTCCGCAGTTTCCGTGACCAGGCCATGGCCTGGCACGATATCTCGGAACGGGCCTACCTGAACGCGCGTGGCGCCTGAGGCGGCGGAGGGACAGCTTCAGCCGTAGATCACGCCCGGCAGCCAGGTGGCGATCCCCGGCCAGGCGGCCAGCAGGCCGAGCGCGAGCAACTGGATGATAATGAACGGCACGACGCCGCGGTAGAGGTGGCCGGTGGTCACCTCGGCCGGCGCCACACCGCGCAGGTAAAACAGCGCAAAGCCGAATGGCGGTGTCAAAAACGAGGTCTGCAGGTTGATGGCGATCATCACGCCGAGCCAGACCGGGTCGAGACCGAGGGCCAGCAGCACCGGGCCGACAATCGGCACGACGACGAAGGTGATCTCGATAAAGTCGAGCACGAAGCCGAGCAGGAACATGATCAGCATGACCACGAGCATGGCGCCGACCACGCCGCCGGGCAGGTCGGTCAACAGTTCGCGCACCGTCTCATCGCCACCAAAGCCACGGAATACGAGCGAGAACACCGAGGCGCCGATAAAGATCATGAACACCATGCTCGTGACCCTGACGGTACTGCGCATTACCTGTTGCAACATGGCGAGGTTGAACTGGCGCTGCGCTACGGCCAGCAGCATTGCACCGACCGCGCCGACCGAGGCGGCTTCAGTCGGTGTGGCGATACCGGCCATGATCGAACCGAGCACGGCGATGATCAGCGCGAGTGGCGGCAGCAGGACACGCAGTGCCTGTGCCCAGAGCCGGCCCTCGCTGCCCTGACGGGTTGGCAGGGCCGGCATCGTTGCCGGTTTCAGCCAGGCCACGCCCGCCAGGTACAGCAGGTACAGGCCGACGAGCATCAGGCCGGGCAACAGCGCGCCGGCGAACAGATCGCCGACCGAGACGGTCTCCGGTGAGAAGATCCCCATATCGAGCTGCGCCTGCTGGTAGGCCGACGACAGCACATCGCCGAGTAATACGAGCACGATCGACGGCGGGATGATCTGGCCGAGCGTGCCGGACGCGCAGATTGTGCCGGCCGACACAGCCGGGTCGTAACCACGTTTCAGCATGGTCGGCAGCGACAGCAGCCCCATCGTCACGACGGTCGCACCGATAATGCCGGTGCTGGCGGCGAGCAGCATGCCGACGATGGTCACCGAGATGCCGAGCCCGCCACGCAGGCGGCCAAACAGCGCGGTCATGGTCTCTAGCAGGCTTTCCGCGACCTTCGAGCGCTCGAGCATGACCCCCATGAACACGAACAGCGGCACGGCGACGAGCGTTTCGTTGGTCATGATGCCGTACAACCGGTTCGGCAGGGCCTCGAGGAAGGCGCTGTCGAAATTGCCGCTCCACACCCCGCCCAGCGCAAACATGAGTGCGGTACCGGCCAGCGTGAAGGCCACCGGGTAGCCGGCCATGAGCACGATGCACACGGCGATGAACATGGTCAGGGCGAGGTATTCGTTCATGCGCCCTCCCCGTCCGGCTCTGTGCCCAGCAGCGTCACCAGGCTGCGGGCCAGCATCGCGATGCCCTGCAACACGAGCAGGCCGGCCATGAGCAGGATCGTGCTTTTCAGCAGGAACACGCCGGGCAGACCGCCGGCCTCACGCGAGCCTTCCAGCAGACGCCAGGAATCGGCGACATATCCCCAGCTCATGGTAAAGATGAACAGGCAGACCGGCAGCAGCAGTACCAGTGTGCCAAGCAGATCGACCATGGCTTTGCCACGCGCCGACATTTTGCTGTAGAAAATATCGACGCGTACGTGGGCGTCACGCTTCAGCGTGAACGCGGCGCCGAGCAGGAACACGAGCGCGTGCATGAACAGGATCGATTCCTGTACGGCGATCCAGCCCGTGTTGAAGGCATAGCGCAGTACGACGATGGCAAACTGCACGAGCACCATGATCACGGTCAGCCAGGCAATACTGCGACCGGTCCATTCGTTCAGGCTGTCAATGGCCCCGGCCAGGCGGGAAAGTGATTGGGTCGACATGTTTTCAGATTATGCAGGTTGATTGCTTATCGTTATTCAGCATCGCTTCATGGATATCGCTACACAGAAACAAGTCAGGTCTTGTCGAGGTCATATTCCCCGGCCCGGCGCGCGTCGCCGCGCACCCTGTCGGCCGGGTAACGTCGTTCGTTTTTGTCGATCTTGCGCCAGGTCGCATCGATCAGATCGACACCGAGCCGATCCGCGGTGCGAATCGTATAGATAAGTATGTCGGCGAGTTCTTCCGCCACCGCGTTATGCTTGTCGGCATCGAGCGCGTAGCTGGCGTCTTCACTCAACCACTGGAAGTGTTCAACGAGTTCGGCGGCCTCGGCGATCAGCGCCATGGCGAGGTTTTTCGGCGAATGGAACTGCTCCCAGTCACGCTCCCGGGCAAAGGCGGCCAGTCGCAGCCGCAGCGTTTCCAGACTGTCGGTGCGCGATTCGCTCATGCGCCGAGCCGTTGGCGTGCCCTGCCCACTGCGGCGCGGACCTGCTCCGGCGCGGTACCGCCGATGTGATTACGCGCGGCGACCGAGCCCTCCAGGGTCAGCACGGTATAGACATCTTCGCTGATCATGTCACTGAACTGTTGCAGTTCGGCGAGCGTCGTGTCGGCGAGGTCCTTGTCCTGTTCGATGCAGTAGCGCACGCTCTTGCCGACGATCTCGTGCGCGTCACGGAATGCTACACCCTTGCGCACGAGGTAATCGGCGAGGTCCGTGGCGGTGGAAAAACCGCGCGCCGCGGCCTCGCGCATCGCCGCACGGTTGACCGTGATCTGCGCCATCATCTCGGCATACAGGCGCACCGAGGCGAGCACTGTGTCGACGGTATCGAACAGCGGTTCCTTGTCTTCCTGGTTGTCCTTGTTGTAGGCGAGTGGCTGCGACTTCATCAGTGTGAGCAGCGCGTGCAGGTTGCCGTACACGCGGCCGGACTTGCCGCGCACGAGTTCGGGCACGTCCGGGTTTTTCTTTTGCGGCATGAT
>JASFJH010000238.1:0-3738 GCA_050122215.1 Granulosicoccaceae bacterium
CTGGGTGATGAGGATTACCAGATTGTTTTCGATGCCGGTCTCAACGAGATCACCGACAATATCCGGCGTGACCTGCTCGAGTTCGGTGTCGAATACGACGAGTGGTATTCCGAACGTACCCTGCATGTGACCGGCCGTATAGATGAATGCATCGACCGCCTCAGGCATTCCGGGCATGTCTATGAACAAAACGGCGCACTGTGGTTCCGTTCCACCGATTACGGGGATGAAAAGGATCGTGTCGTGGTGCGCGACAACGGTGTGAAGACCTACTTCGCCGCCGACATCGCCTACCACATGGACAAGCTCGAACGCGGTTTCGATCGCGTCATTGATGTGTGGGGCGCGGATCACCATGGTTATGTGCCACGCGTAAAAGCGGCACTGGCCGCGATCGGTGATGACCCGTCGAAACTCGACGTGCTGCTCGTACAGTTCGCGGTATTGTACCGTGGCGGTGAGAAGGTCCAGATGTCGACGCGCAGCGGCGAGTTTGTCACCCTGCGTGAATTGCGCAACGAAGTCGGCAATGACGCGGCGCGTTTCTTCTACGTGATGCGCAAGTGCGAACAGCACATGGACTTCGACCTTGACCTGGCCAAATCACAGAGCAATGACAACCCGGTGTACTACCTGCAATACGCGCATGCACGTATCTGCAGTGTGTATCGCCAGCTCGGGGAAAAGGGCCTGGCTGCCGACATGGGCAATGGTCTGGCCAATCTGGCACGGCTTGACGAGTCTCATGAAAACGACCTGCTGACACTGCTGGCGAAATACCCGGAAGTGATCGAGAAAGCCGCCGTCACGCATGAACCGCACCAGGTCGCCTATTACCTGCGTGAGCTGGCCACGGCCTTTCATACCTATTACAACGCCCACCAGTTCATCGTCGATGATGTTGCCCTGCGTGATGCCCGGCTCGTCCTGATCAAGGCCGTGCAACAGGTACTGCAAAACGGTCTGCGTTTGCTCGGGGTCAGCGCACCGGATACCATGTAGAGCATGGCACGCAAACCTATGGCAAAAAAACGTGGCGCCAACAAGACTCCCCTGCCGGCCTGGGTCTGGTTGAGCACCGGCCTCATGGTCGGCCTGTTTGTTGCCTTCCTTGTTTACCTGCGCGATGTGCTGCCGACCGCGCCGGCGACATCCGGCAAACAGGCAGTAACGCAAAACGATGCGCGCAGTGTCAGGGTCGACAGGGCCGACGAACTGCCACCGCCGCCGAAAACCCGCTTTGATTTCTACACCATCCTGCCCGAGATGGAGGTGGCCGTACCGGAAGAAGACCTGCCGGCCACGGGCAACAACAAGGCCAAGGCTGTCGCCACACCGGGCAGTTACATCCTGCAGGCCGGCGCGTTTCGCAAGCTCGAACAGGCCGATCGCATGAAGGCCGAGCTCGCGCTGCTGGGCATCGAGGCCAACATCCAGTCAGTGACGATTGATAACCAGAGTACGTGGCACCGTGTACGTATCGGTCCCTACAACAATCTTGAACAGCTCAACAAAACCCGGCAACGCCTGCGTGACAACAACATCAACGCCATGCTGCTGCGACTGAAAAGCTGATTCGCCACAACACCGGGATGCGCCAACACTGTTTTCGTTGCTATTCTGGCCCGCCAAACAGTGCGCGCTTCAGGCGGAACAGCGCCGAGATATCCTCGTCACCAAAGCCCTGCTCGATCAAACGCGCATAGTGCACGCGCGTCATCTCGATCACCGGCAGGCGCATGTCGTGTTCGGCAATCGCTTCGGCCATCTCGCGGCAGATATCGAGATCCTTTTTATGCAGCGCGACCCGGAACCCCGGCGCATATTCGCCGCGCGTCATGCTCGCGCCGCGTTGCTGCAGGAACCAGTTGCCAGCCGCGCCGCCACTGATCACCTCGACCACTTTCTCCAGCGGCAACTGCATACCCTCGGCGAAGGCCAGCGCCTCGGTCACGGCCTGGTTGATACCCGCGGCCATGATCTGGTTGACGGCCTTGGTTGCCTGGCCACTGCCCGAGGGACCCATCCACGTGATCTGTTTACCCATGACCTGCAACGCCGGTCGCACCTGCTCAAGGGCCTGTTCATCACCCCCGACCATGAACACGAGTTCACCATGACGCGCACCTTCGACCCCGCCGGAGACCGGTGCATCGAGCAGGCGCACCTCATGCGTGGCGAGCCGGGCATTCAGGTCTATGACCGTTTGTGCGCGCACTGTCGAGGCATCGACAATAATCGTGCCCGGCCGCAGGCCCGGCAGCATTGCCGTGATTACCTGTTCGAGATCGGCATCGGCCGAGACACAGGTGATGATGCAGTCACACCTGGCCGCCAGCTCGGCCGGACTCGCCGCGACCGCTATGCCGCTTTGCGCCGCCAGCGCTTCGGCCCTGCGCGTGGTGCGATTCCAGGCGGCGTGCAGCCTCCCGGCACGCGCCAGGTTCTCTGCCATGGGCATACCCATCGCGCCCAGCCCGATAAAGCCGACCTTCAACATCTCACTAGTCCTCGAAATAGGTATAGCCTTCCAGGCCGGCGCGCAGCATCCTCAGGCACTCCTCGCGTGCCTCGAAACCGAGCGTACTGGCCTCTGTCTTCAGTTCATAGATCGCGTACAACTCCTCGGCATCAAAACCGACGGCGCGCAGCATATCATCCACGCGGTCACCACTGACCGGTTCCTCGATGTAATGACTGCCATCCTCCTGCACGATCACGTGTACCGAGTTCGTATCACCGAACAGGTTATGGATATCACCAAGGATTTCCTGGTAGGCACCGACCAGGAACATGCCGAGGTAATACGGTTCGTTGCTGCGCACCGCGTGTACCGGCAGACTCGACTCGATGCCGGCGGCATCGACGTACTGGTCTATGCGTCCGTCCGAGTCACAGGTTATGTCATTGAGGACAGCACGCCGTGCCGGTTCTTCATCCAGCCGGTGCAGCGGCACGATCGGGAAGATCTGCCTGATTGCCCAGACATCGGGCAGTGACTGGAACAGCGAGAAATTGCAAAAGTATTTTTCCGCGAGCTTGTCGTTCAGATCGTCGATGATCTCACGTGCGGCGCGGCTGCGCGGTGACAACACTTCGCGCAGGCGATTGCAGGTGGCAAAGTACAACTGCTCGACACGGGCACGCTGCTCCAGTGTCAGCACGCCATGCGTGTACATCTCATGCGCCTCGTTCATACCGTGCGCAATTTCGTGGTAGGCCTCGATGGCGGTACGCGCAGTGAGTCGCTGCAATACGGCCCACATGTCGTGCAGGATCGCCGGCGCATCCTGTTCAGGCGGCAACACGGCGTTATCGCCTGCCGGGTTATCGACATCAATGACGTTCGTGATTAACACGGCATGGTGCGCAGTCATGGCCCGGCCCGACTCGGTCACAATATCCGGGTGCGCAAGCCCGGCCTGTTCACAGGCCTCCCACAGGGTATGGACGATGACGTTGGCATATTCGTTGATACGGTAGTTCATCGAACAGAAACTGCGCGAACGCGTACCCTCGTAATCGATGCCGAGGCCACCGCCAACGTCGACGCAACGGATATTGGCGCCAAGACCATGCAGTTCCGTATAAAAACGCGCGCACTCACGCATGGCGCGCTGCACATCACGGATGTTTGCGATCTGCGAGCCCATATGGAAATGCAGCATCTCCAGCGCATCGAGCATGTCAGCCTCGCGCAAACGGGCCAGGGCCTGCAAGACCTGGTTCGCCGACAGG
>JASFJH010000239.1:0-3730 GCA_050122215.1 Granulosicoccaceae bacterium
GCACCGAGGCCAATGGGCGTCAGCGGCGCAATAAAATCCGCCACCGCCCAGAAGCCTTTCTTACTGACCAGGCCAAACAGCCACATCGCGACGATCACACCGACCAGCCCGCCGTGGAACGACATGCCGCCTTTCCAGATAGCCCAGAACGGCGCACGCTCCGCCTCGGGCAGAAACGGCGCGTAAAACAACAGGTAACCAAGCCGGCCGCCGAGGATCACGCCGATCGCGGCATAAAAGACAATGTCGCCGACCTGCTCGCGCGTCCAGCCTGCCGATGCGGCACGCACGCGGCCCAGCCACCAGCCGCCGAGAAAACCAACCAGGTAGGTAATGCCGTACCAGTGGATCGGCCAGTCAAACACGCGAAAAGCAACGGGGTCGATGTTCGGGTAGGTCAACATGGTCGCCTATGTTAGCACGGCTCGCGCCGCTGTCAGTGCGCCAGCACGCGCAGGATATAGGTCTTCAGGTAGCGGGACTCGGGCATGGCCGGCAGGACCGGGTGGTCCGCTGCCTGGCCGCGGCGTTCGAGCACCTGCAATGTCCGGCCGGCCTTGCGGGCGGCCGCTGCCAGCAGGCGCACGAACACCTCCTCGCGCAGGTGATAGGAACACGACGACGTAACGAGAATGCCGTCGGCGCCGAGCAATTGCATCGCCAGCCGGTTGACGCGCGTGTAGGCTTCCTCGCCATTTTTCACATCCTTGCGACGCTTGATGAAGGCCGGCGGATCGACATTGATCACGTCGAAACGCTCGCCCGCCTCGCGCAGTTGTTTCAACGCGGCAAAGGCATCGTCCTCGATCACGTTCACCTCGACATCGTTGCGCGCGGCATTGTCACGGATGGCCTGCGCCGCCTGCGACGAGGTTTCAATCGCCGTGACCGAAGCGGCACCGGCGACGGCCGCACCGACGCCCCAGCCCCCCATGTAAGCAAAGGCATCCAGCACGCGCATCCCCCCGGCGTAGTCGCGCAGGCGCAGACGGTTGTCGCGCTGATCAAAAAACCAGCCGGTTTTCTGGCCGCGCATGGCCGGCACGTGAAATCCCGCATCGCCCTCGATCACCTCGAGCTGTTCCGGCAGTTCACCAAATGCCACGCCCGTATATTGTTCGAGCCCTTCGAGCTGGCGCGCATCGGTATCGTTGCGCCAGATCAGCGTGTCGATACCGGGTAACTTGTGCAGGACCGCGGCCACGTGTTCCTGGCAACGATCCATGCCGGCGGTTGTGCTCTGCGCCACGACAACCGGGCCAAAGCGGTCCACCACCAGCCCGGGCAAGCCATCGGATTCACCGTACACGAGACGGTAATACGGTTGCGGGTAGAGCCGTTCGCGAAGGGCGAGGGCGCGTTCAACCCGGTGCGTCAGCAGCGCTTCATCGAGTACTGCGACGCGGCGCGCAAACAGGCGTGCGCAGATCAGCGAGTTCGGGTTGACCATGGCCGTGCCGAGCAGCTTGCCATCGGCGGCCAGTACCTGCGCCGTGTCACCGGACGCAAACGCATTGAGCGGCGTGGCCTTCGTATCGACCTCGTTGCTGTACACCCACGGATGGCCCTGGCGGACCCGGCGTTCTTCGCGCTTTTTCAGGCGCAGGGAGGGAAGTGAATCATTCATGGCGCGGCATTGTAGCACCCCTGCTGCGATGCCAGTTTGTTGTTTATGTACAGGCGGCTACAGGCCCGGGGTGTGCCCGTGATCCTGCCCGGCAAACAGCGCATGAACGGCTTCAGCGAGTCCGGCATGCGCATGATGCTGTGCAATGCCGGCCACAGGCTTTGACTTCCCGGCTGGGGCCGTTGTATTTCGATATTTTTCTTTTTTTACAAAGGGTTATTGTCATCCAGAAAGTTCTTCACACTATCATTATGTTCTCATATAATGTTTCGGCATGTTTCATTATGCATGCTGTATGTCGTTTTTATGAAACATGTTGTTTTTATAATACAACAAGATCTTGTGCATACTGCACTATTACAAGAAACAAGCAGTTAGCAACGCTGACGTGCTACCTGCTCACTCAATTGTGTTGGGAGGCTCCTCATGAATGTGGATTTGGTATTGGTCGTGACTGGCGTTGCGATATTGATCATGCTTTATTGCCTGGTTCTGACCCTGAAGCTGAAAAAAGATATTCCCGGTGGCATTGTTGGCAAGCAGTGGGGCACGCTGTCCATGCTCGTATTTGCATTTTCCGCCGGCTACCTGGCGACTCCGTTTTTCGGCAAAATTCCCGAGGATGTACTTCGCCTGATTGTCGCGCTGATTTTCCTGTTTGGCGCCATCTACGTTGTGATCACCGTTCGCCTGATTCACACCGTTATCACCGAGTTGATGGACTGATCGCACAGTCCCGGGCCTGAATAGCGCAGGGGGAACATAGCTATGCAAGACGCTACAACCGCGAATACCGCAAAAACCAGTCGCAGTGTTAAATGGCGCCTGATCAGCCTGATCCAGGTCGAACTGGGCAGCAAGCACAACCCATCAATAAGGAAGACGGCTGACAAGATCATCTCCGAGCTGAACAAGGCCGAAGAAAACTACGAAGCACTGCAGGAACCAATGAAAAAGGCGATCAAGGTGATCCGTTTGACCATAGACAAGGATCTTGCCGAGCTCATCCAGGACAACAGCAACAAACTGCTCGAACAAATCAACCAGTAGCCATGTGATCGCTATCCTTCGTTAGATAACGAAATTTTGCCGCACTTTTGTGCGGCTTTTTTTGTTCCGAAGCCGTGAGACAAGCTGGTATGCTTGATATATCCAGTCAAGTATTAACCACATGAATCAGCTACGAAATGAAACCAGCCCCTACCTGCAACAGCACGCCGACAACCCTGTCGACTGGTACCCGTGGGGGGAGCAGGCGCTAAAACTGGCCCGTCAACTGGACAGGCCGATCCTGCTCTCCATCGGCTACTCGGCCTGCCACTGGTGTCACGTCATGGCGCATGAATCGTTCGAGGACGAGGCCACCGCGCAGGTCATGAATGAGCTGTTCGTCAACATCAAGGTGGACCGCGAAGAGCGCCCCGACCTCGACAAGATTTACCAGACCGCCCACCAGTTGCTCACCCGGCGCCCCGGTGGCTGGCCACTGACCATGTTCCTCAATCCGCAGGATCACACGCCCTACTTTGGCGGTACCTATTTTCCGAACCAGGCACGCCACGGTCTGCCCGCGTTTACCGACCTGCTGCAGCGCGTCGCCGGTTTTTATCATGACAGGCGCGATGAGATCACCAGGCAGGATGCCTCGCTGCGTGATGTGTTCAGTCGCATTCAGGGCGGCAGTGTGGCCAGTGAGCTTGACGAGGCACCGTTTGCCAGGGCCCGGCAGGAGCTGGGGAACAGCTTCGACCGCGAGCATGGCGGCTTTGGCAAGGCACCGAAGTTCCCGCACCCGTCCAGCCTCGAGTACCTGTTGCGGTACTGGGCGGCCAGTTGCAGCGACGGAGATGAAGATAAGGAAGCCCTGTACATGCTGCGCATGAGCCTGCATGCGATGGGCACCGGTGGTCTCAACGATCAGATCGGTGGCGGCTTCTGCCGCTACTCGGTCGATGAATACTGGATGATTCCACATTTTGAAAAAATGCTGTATGACAACGGCCCCCTGCTCGCCCTGTATAGCGAGGCCGGGATCGCCACCGGCGATCAGCAATTATTACGTATAGCCGCTGAAACCGCAGAATGGGCCATGCGGGAGATGCA
>JASFJH010000240.1:0-3720 GCA_050122215.1 Granulosicoccaceae bacterium
ATCCCTGACCTCGAGGATCCGCACCGTGAACTTGATGTTCTTGCCGGCCAGTGGGTGATTGCCGTCAAGGGTCAGCCTGCCGTTTGCGATCTTCGTTACGGTGAAGGTCTTGCTATCACCGTTTTCATTCTGGAACTCGGCCTGCGCGCCGACCTGGCGATACTCGGGCGGCACATTGTCGAGCTTGTCCTTGAAGGTCAGGTTCGGATCATGTTCACCGAAGCCCTCTTCCGGCGGTACCATGACCTCGACCGTATCACCGGCCTGCTTGCCTTCGAGATTACGCTCGAGGATGGGCAAAAGCTGACTGCCGGCGCCCTGTACATAGCTGACCGGCAGATCATTTTGCTCGATAGTCTCGCCGAGTTCGTTCTGGATGGTGTAGGTCAGTGTGACCAGCTTGTCCTTGCCGATGGTATCCGTCATCAATCAGCGGCGCATCTTGCGCAGTTTTTCAATGGTACGCAGCTGGGCAACGGCTTCGGCCAGTTCGGCCTGGGCCCTGGCATAGTCCATCTTGCCCGCCTTGTCCTTGAGGGCAGTTTCAGCACGTTGCTTGGCTTCCACCGCCGCGGCTTCGTCCAGGTCATGCGCGCGTACCGCGGTATCGGCGAGCACGGTCACGACGTGCGGCTGTACTTCGAGCATGCCGCCCGATACATAGAAGAACTGTTCTTCCTTGCCGGCATTCTGCACGCGCACTTCACCGGGCTTGAGGCGGGTCAGCATCGGCGTGTGACGCGGTGCGATACCGACTTCACCCATCTCCGCCGGTGCGATCACCATCTCGGCGGTGCCGGAAAAGATTTCCTGCTCCGCACTGACGATGTCGACATGTATAGTCATTGCCATAATCTCTGCCTCGACGGCTGGTTACATGCTCTTTGCTTTCTCAACGGCTTCTTCAATCGTACCGACCATGTAGAACGCCTGTTCCGGCAGGTCGTCATAGTCGCCATTGAGGATGCCCTTGAATGCCGCGATGGTTTCTTTCAGCGTCACGTACTTGCCCGGTGCACCGGTAAAGACTTCCGCAACGAAGAACGGCTGTGACAGGAAACGCTGGATCTTACGCGCACGGGCTACGGTCTGCTTGTCTTCTTCAGACAGTTCGTCCATACCGAGGATCGCGATGATGTCCTTGAGTTCCTTGTAACGCTGCAGGGTACCCTGTACGCCACGGGCGATATCGTAGTGTTCCTGGCCCACGACGAGTGGGTCGAGCTGACGTGAAGTCGAGTCGAGCGGGTCAACCGCCGGGTAAATACCCAGCTCCGCAACCTGGCGAGACAGTACGAGGGTCGCGTCAAGGTGAGCGAAGGTGGTGGCCGGAGACGGGTCAGTCAGGTCATCCGCCGGTACGTATACCGCCTGGAACGAGGTGATCGAACCGGTCTTGGTCGAGGTAATACGTTCCTGCAGGGCACCCATTTCTTCCGCGAGTGTCGGCTGGTAGCCCACTGCTGACGGCATACGACCGAGCAGCGCCGATACTTCGGTACCGGCCAGCGTGTAACGGTAGATGTTATCGATGAACATGAGGACATCACGGCCCTCATCACGGAAGTGTTCCGCCATGGTCAGACCGGTCAGGGCAACACGCAGACGGTTACCCGGCGGCTCATTCATCTGGCCGTAGACGAGGGCAACCTTGTCGATAACGCCACCTTCCGTCATTTCGTGATAGAAGTCGTTACCTTCACGGGTACGTTCACCAACACCGGCAAATACCGAAAAGCCACTGTGCTCTACCGCGATGTTACGGATAAGCTCCATCAGGGTCACGGTCTTGCCTACACCCGCACCCCCGAACAGACCTACCTTGCCGCCCTTGGCGATAGGCATAACCAGGTCGATGACCTTGATGCCGGTTTCGAGAATCTCAACGGATGCGGCCTGCTCGTCGAATGACGGCGGGTTACGGTGAATCGGCAGGGTGGTTTCCGCACCGATGTCGCCCGCTTCATCAACCGGCTCACCGAGAACGTTCATGATACGACCCAGTGTCTTCTTGCCTACCGGTACCTGGATGGGTGAACCGGTGTTCGATACAGCTGTGCCACGACGCACACCATCGGTACTACCCATTGCAATAGTACGCACCACACCGTCGCCGAGCTGCTGCTGCACTTCGAGGGTCAGGCCAGCTTCGCCGACCTTCAGTGCATCGTAGACCTTCGGCACGCTGTCACGCGGGAATTCCACGTCAACAACGGCACCAATGATTTCCACAATGTTGCCAGCACTCATGTTCAATTCCTCTTTAAAGATTAATTCCTGAATTCTTTACGCATTAAACCGCTGCGGCGCCGCTGACGATTTCCGAGATTTCCTGGGTAATCGCTGCCTGGCGCGCCTTGTTATAGGCCAGCTGCAGTTCATTGATAATGTCACCCGCGTTATCCGATGCACTCTTCATCGCGATCATGCGCGCTGACATCTCGCAGGCAATATTCTCAACCACGCCCTGATATACAAGCGATTCGATAAAGCGCATGAGCAGGGAGTCGAGTACTTCCTTCGATTCCGGTTCATAAATGTAATCCCAGTGATGTTTCAGTTCTTCGTCGTCCATGGCCTGAAGCGGGATGACCTGCTCAACGCGCGGACTCTGCGTCATCGTGTTAACGAAGTCGTTAAAGACGAGGTACAGGCGATCAATCTTGCCTTCATCATAGGCATCCAGCATGACCTTGACTGCACCAATCAAATCATGTGCGCGCGGCGCATCGCCGATATTGGAAAGCTCACTCACCACACCGGCACCAAAACGGCTGAAGAAAGCGCCCGCCTTTTTACCAATCGTGCAGACATCGATCTCGACACCCTGGTCGTCCCATTCCTTCATCGACTTCATGACGGCCTTGAACATATTGATGTTCAGGCCACCACAAAGACCGCGGTCAGTCGAGACAACGATGTAACCAACGCGCTTGACCTCACGATCCAGCAGGTAAGGGTGCTTGTACTCCGGGTGTGCGTTGGCGAGGTGGCCAACAACGTTACGCATCTTTTCCGCATAGGGGCGCGCTGCCGCCATGCGATCCTGCGCCTTGCGCATCTTGCTCGCCGCAACCATTTCCATCGCCTTGGTGATCTTCTGCGTGTTCTGAACGCTTTTGATCTTCGTGCGGATTTCTTTAGCACCTGCCATTGCTTTGCTCGCTCGTCTTAGTAGGCGTTATTGGCCTTGAAGTCTTCAACCGCTGCCTTCAGTCCTGCTTCAATCTCATCGTTCCAGTCAGCGGTTTCGTTGATCTTGTTCATCAGATCAGCATAGCTGCTGTTCAGGTAACTGTGCATGGCGGCTTCGAAATCAACGATCTTGTTGACGTCAACGTCGTCAAGATAGCCTTCGTTGGCGGCGTACAGGGAAGCACCCATTTCCGCAATGCTCAGCGGGCTGTACTGCTTCTGCTTCATCAGTTCGGTTACGCGCTGACCACGTTCGAGCTGCTTGCGCGTAGTTTCATCAAGGTCAGAAGCAAACTGCGCGAACGCTGCCAGTTCACGGTACTGTGCCAGCGCGAGACGGACACCACCGCCGAGCTTCTTGATGATCTTGGTCTGGGCGGCACCACCTACACGTGATACGGACAGACCGGCGTTAATCGCCGGACGGATACCGGCGTTGAACAGATCCGACTCGAGGAAGATCTGGCCGTCAGTAATCGAGATCACGTTGGTCGGCACGAACGCGGATACGTCACCCGCCTGGGT
>JASFJH010000241.1:0-3701 GCA_050122215.1 Granulosicoccaceae bacterium
TTGCGCCAGTTCCCCGCCGGTACCGGGTAAATACTCGCGCCTGGCGGCATGCCGGGAGAGGGTGTGTTGCGCCCACCATTGCGGGGCAAAGACGAGCGCCACGAGCAATACTGTGCCAAGGGCGACGATCATCGCAATGCTGCCGACAGGCCGTCCAGGCCGAGCTGACCACACTTCATGCCCGCCAGGCCGCAGGCAAATTGCAGGGCCGGCGCTATCTCCTCGCCGGCGAGACAGGCGTGGATCCAGGCTGCGTTAAACACATCACCGGCCGCGCGCGTGTCCAGCACCCGGGGCGGTGCCCAGGCCGGGCTATGCACAACCCGGCCGTCGGCATGCCGCGCCCAGGCCCCCAGTTCCCCCCAGGCACAGACATGGATGCGTGACGCCTGTGACGGCGCATACGCTGCCAGCACGTCCCCGGCACTGTCATAGCCTTTTGCCCGCGCCCAGGCGCGCGAGAACAACACGTGATCCACGTACGGCAACAGGCTCTCGATAGCGTCGCGCGGTTTTTCGATTTCCAGCGAAATCCTCAGCGCCGGGTACCTTTCCCGGACCCGCTGCAACATTCGCCGTGTTACCTCGACATTGCGCCCCTCGACATGCAGCCAGTCGATCTGCGCCAGCTCTATATCGGTTTGCGCGAGCGACAATTCCGGCAGATCACGGTAGTGCAGGATCGTGCGTGAACCATTGTGTTGATTCAGCGTGATGTGCGAGGTCGGCGTCACCGCCGCGGGATGAACGGGACAGGCCGTGTAATCGATACGGTAGCGATCCAGGTCGCGGCGGATCACAGCACTGAGCGCATCATCGGCCAGTGTGCCCAGCCACTGGCAGTCATGCCCGAACTGACTCAGCACCACCAGCGAGTTGGTGGCGTTGCCACCGCGCCACAGGTACTGGTCACGCGCGCGGCATTCTTCGTCTTCGCGTGGATAACGATCGACGACCTGCACGAGGTCGATGGTCGCGACACCGGTTGCCAGCACACGCGCCATTAGCCGCCATCCTGTGCGAGCCGGATCTGACCATCCTGTTCGACCACGGCAATCGGCTGCAGGGCATCACCGGCGCAGGGGCCGTGCACACAATGTCCGTCCGTGATCCGGAACAGCGCACCATGCAGGGCGCACTGCAGGTATTCCCCACTGCTATCGAGAAACTGATCCGGTAACCACTCGAGGTTCACACCGCTATGCGGGCAGCGGTTGATGTAGGCATGCACATGACCGTACCGCCGCACCACTACGATATCCCGGCCGGCCGCATGTACACCCTGCGCCTGTCCTTCAGCAAGCCCGGCAGAGTTGCATAACACCGGCATATCAGTCACCAACATGCACGACGAGGCGGCGTGTCCCGCCATGGCGACGGTGTTCCCAGACATAAATGCCCTGCCAGGTACCCAGTGCGGGGCGGCCTGCCAGGCAGGGTATCGACAGCGAATTGACGGTCAGGGCGGTCTTGATGTGCGCCGGCATATCATCCGGGCCTTCATCGGTATGCGTGTACAGCGGATCGTTTTCCGCCACCAGCCGTGACAACCAGTGTTGCAGATCATGCTGTACGGCCGGATCGGCGTTTTCCTGGATGATCAGGCTGGCCGAGGTGTGTTGCAAAAATACCGTGCACAGGCCTTCCTCGATGCCGGCCTTGCTGACGATTTCGGCAACCTCACGGCTAATATCATACAGACCCTGACCACGGGTCTGTACGGTCAGTGTTTCAATCACAGCGGGTTTCCGGTTGAATTAATCGCGAACGAGACGGATGCCGATATTATCAAGCTGGCTGTCCCGCGCATAGCTGTTGCGCTTGCGGGTTCGCAGGTTGTCGGAGGGCGTGTTATAGGCACCACCGCGCACAATGCTCCTGGTGCAATCTCCGCGCCGCCACGCCGAGCCATCAGTGGGCGCACCCTGGTAGGAGGTGTTTGCGCAATCCTGTGTCCATTCCATGACGTTGCCGCTCATATCGTGCAGGCCCAGGACATTCGCCTCGAAACTGCCCACCCTCGCCAGCTTGCCATCGAGCTTGCTGCCACAACCGAAACAGTTGGCCTGGCCATCCGCGAGCTCATTACCCCACCAGTACATGGTTTGTGCCCCGGCAGCCGCGGCATATTCCCATTCGGCCTCGGTAGGCAGGCGATACGATTTGCCGGTTTGCGCTGACAGCCACTTCACGTATCGCTGTGCATCGAGCCAGCTGACCTTCGTCACCGGCTGCTTGCTGTGACGGCCTTTCAGGAAACCGCTGTCACGTCCGGTGGCAGACAGGTAACGCCGGTATTCCCCGACCGTAACCTCGTAGCGACTCATGTTGAAGCCCTGTAACGTCACGGTATGGCTTGGCCGCTCATCAAAATTCGTGGACGAACCGGGGCTGCCCATCGTGAAGCTGCCGGCCGGGATCTTCATCATGACCGGTGCGGTGCCACCGATACGCAGGCTATCGCTGAAGCTGGCCGGTTTATGACCCGGCCCGATAGCCGGTGCGGCCGGCGCAGCAACCGCGGGACTGGCCTGGGGCGCAGTCACCGGTGCAACAGCTTGTTCCGCTACCGTCGCTGGTTCCGGAACAGGTTCAGGTACGCTTTCAGCCACCGGCGCTACCGGCTGCACGACAGATGTCGGCGCCTTGTCACCGCCTGAGAACAGGAAATACGCACCCACCCCGGCGGCCAGCAACACACCGCCGATTGCGGCAATGGCGCTAACCGGCAGACCGCGTTTCGCGGGTTCATGCAGGGTCTCTGGCAAGACAAAACCGGACTTGACTGTCTCGCTGGCCGCCGCATCGATGAGTTTGCTGATTTCGTCATCTTCGTCAAACCGGCTTTGTTGACTGGCCGCAGTGACAACCTGTGATGAACGATCCTCGCTGACGACCAGTTCACTGTCATCGTCGATCGGGATCTCCTCAATTTCATCAATCGCGATCGACTCTTCTTCCTGTGGTTCACTCTGTTTACGCGCTTCGATTTCTGCGGCGATTTCTTCGATCTCGGCGAGCCCCTCTTCCTCGACCTCAGCGGCAATCTCTTCGATCCCGGCAAGTTCATCTTCCGGCTCTGCGGTGACCTCTTCGATCTCGACAGGTACCTCTTCTTCATCCTCAACGATAAGTTCACCCAGATCAGCAGACTCGTCAGGTTCTGCCGCAGCGTCCACCGGCGCTTCGGCGGGCGTTTCTTTCAGATCGGAACGCAACTGGTTGGCTTCTTCGTGCATACGAAGGATCATCGCCTCAGCGCGTTGCTGTGCATCATCGGCTTCACTACGCAAACGATTCGCATCGAGCTCTGCCTTCTTGCGTGTCGTCTCGGCCTCTTCCTGCAAGCGCCGCACTTCCTGGCGCGCCTGCTCGCGTGCCTCCTCGGCCGACTTCGATACTTCCACGGCCTCGTTTCGGGCGCGCTCACGCGCGGACTCGGCTTCCTCGATAAGGCGTCGTGATTCATCTTCAGCAGCCTGGCGGGACTGCTCGGCCTCGACCTTGGCACGGATCGCCTCCTGCTCGGCCTGCTTGCGGCGTTCCTCGGCTTCCTGCTTGAGACGCAAGGCCTCCTCGGCCTCGAGCCGGGCGGCATTGGTTTCCGCCTCGAGCCGGGCAAGCTGTTCGGCATTATCTTCAGCCAGTCGCACCATTTCGGCCTCTGCCTGCAAACGCGCAACCTCTTCTTCGGCCTTCAT
>JASFJH010000242.1:0-3671 GCA_050122215.1 Granulosicoccaceae bacterium
TCTCAATGTCTCCCTGGAGAAGATGCCGGTTTTCGTGTAGATCTGGTACATCTGCTTGTATTCATCGGTCAGGCTGCTGCGGTTAACGGCACCAAGCGTTTCGGGCAGGGTCACACATTTCACGTTGGGCATTTTCCTGATAACAACTTCGGAAAAGCCCAGCGCCAGTGTCTGCTTGTCCTCCTCCTGGCCGGTAACGGTGGCAGGTGTAACGAATGCCAGGCCGTGAGCCTCAAGCTGGCCTGCCTTCAGGCCGGTATTATGGTGCTGGAGTGATGAATGCAATTGGGGTGTATTACTGCATGCGCCCAGCATCCCGATGAGAAGCAATATCGTGATATTTCTAACCACTGTTATTCCTTATGCAGACCGTTAACTGATAATACAATTTATAGAAACCATAGCAAATAGTAATAGATTATCTTTTCTCGCCCGATTATAGTCATTCTCTGCCCAGGCAAACTTGTTATGGATAGCGGGTCTTGATGCTGTCACAGTTTCCGACATCAAAAAGTAACCTGTACTTCTCAAATTTCTTGATTATTTATGCAAGCGAATCTGGCTCCGCTGATGCCTGTCCCCCTCTTTTTCCACATTGGGCGAGCCAAGCAGCGGCGCTAATGCAACGAGTAATATCGCTATTAAACCAACCAGTCCCAGGGCAAAGCGCATAGTCGCACCTTCGCTGCGGCGCCCCTTGATCAAGTTCAGCACTACACGCCAATGCAGAATCAAGTGCAGTGCCAGGACACTGAAAAAGATCATGGAGATAGTAAAGTGTATATCGCCCCAGTCATGACGATTTAATCCCCAGATATCAGACCACCTCCCACTCCCTGGTGGTAGCAGAAAATGAAGCAATATACCTGTTGAGGTCAGGAATAAAAAACCGACAAAGGCAATACCATCAACGAGCAATATGACTGTGGATCGTTTCATAATAGTCTTGTTACTGACCAATACATGATAACAGCGCTGTCCCGCTCCATAATTCATGGATGGCACAAGTTCGTATTTCTTTGGAGCATTCTAATAAAGTGTACAGCCCCTTTTGCTTGATTCGTTATCGCATCAATTCATCATCACGATAATGTGGATCGGTCCAGCAGCGGGGCAATTCCTCTCCCGACAGAAAAATCAAATCGGTTTTCCTGAACTTCATGGGGTCCTGAACTTCCTCACCTTCCTGGTAACGCCCCACGACTTCATCGCGATTCAGGTTGATCAGATCGATTATACTCAGGACCTCTACCATATGACCCGTACGTTTTTCCTTCAGTAACATGGTCTCCTCCTCTCTGGATTTCCAGTCAGACTCGGCTAATCCGGTATATAGTATTAAATAGCATAATAATCCCGCCGTTGCCCTATTCTTGCCATTTGCCGTTCGCTTTCACCCTGGCTAACGATTCTACAGGCTGTCATTTGCCAACAGGCTGACGGCCTGGAAAAGGCCATCGCAGACCAGGGCAAGCCGGGCATAGTCGAGCTTTTCGGCCGTATCCTGTGCCGAGTGGTAATAGGGATAACGATAAAAGGCGGTGTCGGTCACCATCAGCGCCTTGTAACGTTGCATCCAGAAAGACAAATGATCGCTCCATGCCACGCCGGGAATAACGGCAAACGTGGCAACTTGTTGCAAGGGGAAATCCGATGCGCTGCGAAAGGCACGGCCCAGCTCGCGCATTTGTTTACGCGAACCAAAGTTCGACACGAGACTGATAAAGTCGGCACGATCCGGATAAAAATACCGGAACAGTGGCGGGTAGCGCTGACTATGCGGAGCATCGGAATAATAACCCATGGTCTCCAGTGCGATCATGAGCCGGATATCGTCACCGCGTCGACGCGCGGCCCTCGCATAAAGACGGCTACCCTGGCGGCCGGAAAAGAAGAAAGGCGGTTCCTCATTGGTAAATGCGACAAAGCGGACACTCATCGCCGGTGAGCGGCTGCGGAACAGGCGGGACAGTTCCAGCAGCACGGCAACTCCACTGCCGTTGTCATTCGCACCGGGACTGCCCCGTACCGAGTCATAGTGGGCACCGACCAGAATGATCTGCTCCTCGCGAGAACTGCCCTGACGTGTGATCTCGAGGTTGGCACAAGATACATCACGTTCCCGGTATGCCTGCTGCTCGACCGTGTAGCCCTGCTCGTACCAGGTTGATGTCACGTAGTCTTGTGCGGCTTGCAAGGCGTGCGGGTGCCAGATATTACGCTCGCCAATCTCATCGGCGAGGTGATAAACATGCTGGCGCAGGTTTTGTTCAAGGGCTTTCATTTGCACTGTTTTCTGAATATCGCGTAACCAGCCATCACACAGATAACACCCAACAGTCCGCCAGCGATAACATCGCTGGGGTAGTGAACCTGCAGGTAGAGCCGCGAGAACAGCACAGCGATAGCCAGCACCGGCAATACCAGCCCGGCCGTCACACGCCATGCCGGGCGAGCTCCGGCCAGCAACAGGTACAGCGCCAATGCAAACGCAGTTATCTGCGCGGCATGCGAACTGGGAAAGGCATAGGCCGTGAAGGTATCAACCAGCGCAGGGTAAAGGTCCGGCCGCTCACTTCCAAGGAGGTTTTTCAAAACGCGCGCGGCCAGCGCCGCCAGCATAAAACTGCTCAAGAAAAACCAGGCCTGCAGCAACTGGCCGCCCCTGGCCAGCAAGTAGCTGATGAGAAGACACAGCGGTGCAAGAACATAGAACGAACCTGCCCAGGTCAGGTATTGAAACACTGCATCTGCTGTTCCCGTGCGATGCTGCGCCAGATAAGCCAGGATACTGATATCAAGACCGGCAGGTTTCCCCAAAATCGCGTAGACAGCCAGCAGGATAAATGCCAGGCAGCAGATCGCGATAACTGTGACAGGCAGGTGTATCGTTCTGTTCATGATCCGTCTTCTGTATTGACGGCTACAGCACTGTTTTGCATACCGGCAGTAACCAGTAACTGTTGATGCCGCTTACAGCGTTGCAAGTTCGATATTGTCGAAACTGCCGGGATAATTGCGCAGATAATCGACTTTTCGTTCGAGCGCCCGGATGACCTCGCGGCAGAAATTACGTCCTTCCATGTGTCCCGAGCCGACCAGGCCGCCGGGACTGAACACATTTATCTCCATGAGTTTGTCACCGACAATATCCAGCCCGACCAGGAACATGCCGTCCTGCATCAGCCTGGGACGTACTGTGTCGGCGAGCGACAGAATCGTGTCGTTGACTTGCGCCGGTATTGCCCGTGCACCGGCCGTCATGTTGCTGCGCATGTCGAGGTCGCCTTTTCTGCGTTGCCGGCGGAAGGCAGCATATTTGCCCTTGCTGACAAGGGGATCGCCGTTCATCAGAAACAGCCGGATATCGCCATGGACGGCATCGGGCAGATATTCCTGGGCGATGACATAACCCTCGCTGCTGACGGCCTCGATCATCTGGTTGATATTGGGTTTGTCCTCTGGCTGAACAAGGAAGACATTCCTGCCACCGGAACCGGCGATCGGCTTGAGCACGGCATGGTCACCCTGTTCCTTGATGAATGCCTTGATCTCGTCCTTGTCGCGGCTGATCAGCGTGCGCGGCCGCACCTCCTCCGGGAAGTACTGCAAGTACATTTTATTGATGGCATGGTTCAGGCCGTTGGGGTCGTTCAACACAATGACGCCGT
>JASFJH010000243.1:0-3644 GCA_050122215.1 Granulosicoccaceae bacterium
AGGATCTGCGCATCAGGTAGACATAGCGCAGGATCATGGCATAAATGCGTCCACCTGACAGGTACATCATGCGCACTCCTCAGGTTGACGGGCAATATCGAGGAACACCTGTTCCATATCATGTCGCCCGTAGCGGGCGAGCAAATCCGCCGGTGTCCCTTCATCCACGAGCTTGCCGCGCCGCAGCATAATGACCTGGTCACACAGGCGTTCCACCTCGCGCATGTTGTGCGAGGCAAGAAACAAGGTGGCCTGGCTGCGTTGCTGGTAGGCCACGAGATAGTGGCGGATGCGATCCGCCATGTCCGGGTCCATGGATGCCGTCGGCTCATCGAGCAATAACAGGTCCGGCTCATTCAACAGTGACTTGGCCAGTGCCACGCGGGTTTTCTGCCCCGACGAGAGTTTGCCATACGGGCGGTCGAGGAAATCCGACAACTCCAGTTCCGTGGCCAGTTGTTCGATGCGATCCGCGACCCGCGCAATACTGTACAGGCGCGCGTACACGGTCAGGTTCTCACGCACGGTCAGGCGCATCGGCAGGTCAACATACGGCGAGGTAAAGTTCATACGCGGCAAGGCGGCATAGCGATCCTTGAGCATGTCGACACCGAGGATATGGATACTGCCCTGGCTAGGCAGTAACAGGCCGAGCAACATCGACAGGGTCGTCGTCTTGCCGGCACCGTTGCCGCCCAGCAAGGCACACGTGCTGCCGGGCGCGACGCTGAAACACAAATCATCCACAGCCAGTACGCCGTCAAACGACTTGCTTAAATGATGGACTTCGATGGCCGGGGTCTGCATGGCTGCCGATCATAGCCACTCGCACCGTTAATGAACAGCCGGGGCTTCACCCTGACTGGCAGAATCGCTAGACTGGCGGCGAGGGAGCATAAATGAATAACAACCACGATCTCGAACTCATACTCAAGTCGCACATCCCCATCGTCGTCATCGAGACCCACGAGGAAAAACGCGTCCTGAACATGCTCGCACAATTATCGGTCGGCCTGTTCAAACCCTTGTTCCACTGGACCGTCACCGAGGGGCTCGAGCGCCGGGATATCGAGATGGAACCGCAGCGCATGAACGCACGTCCGGAAGACGTGTTGCGGCATATCAAGTCATCGCGTCACAACGGCCTGTATGTACTGTCCGACTTCCATCATTACCTGGCTGAACCATTGCATATCCGCCTGCTCAAGGACATTGCCCTCGAGCACGGCGAAACCGGCATCACCATCATCCTCATGAGTCATGAAATCGAGATGCCGCCGGAGCTGAAAAAATTCAGCGCCGGGTTCAATCTCGCACTGCCCAATGAACAGGAACTCGAACAACTGGTACGCGATACGGCAACGGAATGGAGCAGGAAAAACCCCGGCAAACAGGTGCGCACCGATCGCAAGACACTCGATGCGCTGTTAAAAAATCTCGCCGGCCTGACCCTCAACGATGCGCGCCGCCTTGCACGCAAGGCGATTTACGACGATGGCGCGATCACGGAAAGTGATCTGAACAGTGTCATGCAGGCCAAGTACGACCTGCTCAATAGCGATGGCGTGTTGTCATTCGAGTTCGATACAGCCAGCTTTGCCGAAGTCGGTGGACTGCGCCGGCTCAAGTCCTGGCTCGAGCAACGGCACGGTGTGTTTCATGGCACCACCGCCAGCAAAGGTCTCGACATGCCGCGTGGTGCGCTGCTGCTCGGCGTGCAGGGCTGCGGCAAGAGTCTTGCTGCGAAGGCCGTGGCCGGCATGTGGCAGGTACCGCTGCTGCGGCTCGACTTCGGCGCGCTGTATAACAAGTATCATGGTGAGAGCGAGCGCAATCTGCGCGAGTCACTGAAAATGGCCGGGGTCATGGCGCCGTGTGTACTGTGGCTCGACGAGATCGAAAAAGGCATTGCTGTCGGTGACAATGACGGCGGCACCTCGCGGCGCATGCTCGGCACACTGCTGACCTGGATGGCGGAAAGAACCGCGCCGGTGTTCATGGTCGCCACGGCGAATGACATCGAGCGCCTGCCACCCGAGCTGGTACGAAAGGGCCGCTTCGACGAGATCTTTTTTGTCGACCTGCCCGGGCACGAGGCACGGCGTATAATTTTCGACATCCACCTGGCAAAACGCGATGCCGATCCGGCCGGGTTCGATGTTGAACAACTCGCGGCACAAAGTGACGGCTTTTCCGGGGCTGAGATAGAACAGGCTGTGGTCTCGGCCATGTACAGCGCCCATGCAAAGGACGAAGTACTGGCCACCGCGCACCTGGAACATGAACTCTCGGTCACGCGGCCACTGTCGGTGACCATGGCGGAACGCATCAACCATCTGCGCCACTGGGCCACGGGCCGCGCCGTACCGAGTGATTGAACCGAAGGGGCATGAACATGCAGAAGATCAGCTTCCTCGACCATGACAGCCTGGATCGTGACGATCTCGATCTGTCCTGTCTTGATATCCCCGATACGACGCTGCAGGTTCACGCCTCCACCAGCACTGAGCAACGACTTGCACACATTCATGATGCCAACATCATTATTACGAACAAGGTCGTGATTGATGAAGCCATTATTGAACAGAGCCCATCACTTCAGCTGATCTGTGTGGCCGCGACCGGTTACAACAATGTTGCCATTCGTGCTGCGCAAGCGGCCGGCATCACGGTATGCAATGTGACCCGTTATGCCACCCCTTCCGTAGTTGAACATGTATTCATGCTGATCCTGAACCTGCATCGCCGCCTCGATGCTTACCGCAAGGCGATTGCCACCGGTGACTGGACACGCAGCGAACAGTTTTGCCTGCTCGACCCGCCTTTTGCCGAACTGTCCAGCAAGACACTGGGCATTATTGGTTATGGCGAACTCGGCAGTGCCGTGGCGCGCATGGGCGAATGTTTCGGGATGCAGGTCATGATCGCGGAGCGTCCCGGCAGCACACGGGTACGCCCGGAACGCGTTTCTCCTGAAACCTTATACGCCGAGGCGGATATCATCAGCCTGCACTGCCCGCTCGCCGACAATACCCGCAACCTCATCGACAGCGAGGCACTCGCGCAGATGAAGCCGACCGCCCTGCTCGTCAATGCCGCGCGTGGCGGGATTGTCGATGAACAGGCACTCGCCGATGCCCTGCGTCAGGGCGTGATCGCCGGTGCGGGTGTGGATGTCCTGACCGAAGAACCACCTGTCAACGGCAACGTGCTACTCGACGAGTCCATCCCGAACCTGATCATCACCCCGCACATTGCCTGGGCCAGCCAGGCGTCACGGCAACGGCTCATAGAAGCTGTTGCCGGGAATATCAGTGCATGGCTGGCAGGCGCACCGCGCAATGTCATCGTCTGATAATGGATAAGAACCAGTTCTGTAAAAAGTTTTTTTAACAGGACTGACATGATTAACGGGATTACCTGTCAACTTCACCTCCCCCATCCATCATGTCAATACTGTCAGTTATCCCCGGCTTAATCGTTCTTCATGGTGTGCCACAAAACGCCGCACAAGGTAACGCTTGCCAAGATAGTTCACTTCCTTCAGCGCACCTTCTGCAATCATTTTTTCCACCACGGACCAGTCTTGCCCGGCGCGTCCCAGCAGGTCTCTCACGGCAGATTCGCGCAGCGGGTGTACCGCG
>JASFJH010000244.1:0-3637 GCA_050122215.1 Granulosicoccaceae bacterium
TAGACGGGCGTTCCTCTACCACGCTTACCGCCGGCGCAATATCGGGCTCAAGTGGTATCGTGAACCACAGGGTGTACACGACAAACACGGCAAGCGTCAGCGCCAGGCCCATACCGCTATAGCGGATGATCAGATTCGGCGTGACGGCTTTCGGTGGTAATGCCGGTGCGGATGCGGCGGTCCTGTCTCCGCCATGGCTGACGCTGGCAATCAGGCGGTAACCGCGCTTGGGCACGGTTTCGATATATCGCGGGTGACGGGAGTCATCACCGAGCGCCTTCCTTAGCTTGATAATGCTGCTGGCGAGGGCGTCGTAACCGACCACCACCCCGGGCCAGGCCAGTTCCTCGATTTGCTCGCGGCTGATCACCTCACCGGCGCGGCCGGCCAGCACCAGCAACACAGTCATGACCTTCGGTTCAAGACGCACCTCGGCGCCGTCGCGATGCAGGCTGCCTGCAACCGGGTCAACATACCAGTCATCGAGCCAGAATGGTGTCTCCATCAACCTACCTTAAGCCAAGTGATTGATTTTCATGATAGCCAAACAATCATCGAATATTCATCGAGGTTTGGTCACATCTTTTGTGTTTCCCGAAATTATAGTCCGAAAACCTTCACAACAGAGAAAACATGGAGAATCGACATGAAAAACGGTTACCAGATACACAACCCGGAAAGCGGCAACAACGAAATCAAGGCCGTACTGAACAAGGTTCAGGAGCATTACCGCTTCGTGCCCAATGCCCTGGCCGCCATGGCCGAGTCGCCGCAGAGCGTGCTGGCCTACCTGGCACTGGACGACCTGGTCCACAACAACTCCCTCACGGACGAGCAGCGCCACGTGGCGTTCTTGACCATCAGCCGGGAATACAACTGTGAATACTGCGTGGCGGCCCATACCGCCTTTGCGCAAATGGGCAATGTCGACGGCGGGACCGTGCAGAACCTGCGCGAGTCCAACCCCCTTGATGACCCGAAGCTGGATGCCCTGCAGAAATTCGTGACTGCCATGGTGCACACCGGCTGCAACGTCAGTGACGGAGAAATCAACGAGTTTCTGTCGCATGGATATAGACGCTGCCATATCCTTGATATCATCACCATGATTGCCAACAAACTCATTGCCATCTTCGCCAACCGGGTAATGGGTACTGATCTCGACGAAATGCTGCAACCTGCCAGGTGGAGCCGCGTTGCCTAAAGACTGTGATCAGGAGGACAACAACATGAAACAACCTGCAGCATGGTTTACGTGCTTACTCAGTCTGGTGTTCTGTTTCATCGGCATGTTTGCCTTTAACAGTGCAGCCCTTGCCATCGATCGCAGCATCCAGAAAGACTACCCGCTTACAAAGCTGAGCAATAACGTCTATGTCATCCACGGTCCCAATACCGATGTCTCGAAAGAAAACCAGGGGTTCCGCAACAACCCGGTAATCGTGACAACGCAGGCCGGCGTGGTGATCATCGACCCGGGCAGCAGTGCCTATACCGGCGAGATGATCATCAACAAGGCTAAAACCGTGTCTGACAAACCTGTGATTGCCGTGTTCAACACGCATGGTCACGGCGATCACTGGCTCGGCAACCACGGCATTCGCAAACATTTCCCGAAGGCAACCATCTACGCACACCCGTTGATGAAGGCCAGGCTGGAAGCTGGCGATGCCGATATGTGGGTGGGCGCCATGAGCAAGCGTACCGAGGGGATGACAGATGGTACAAAGGCCGTCCTTCCCGACCGGGTCGTCAATAATGGAGACAAGGTGCAGCTTGGTGGTATCACCCTCCGAATCCATCACAACGGCAAGGCGCACAGCACCAACGACATCATGATCGACATCCTCGAGGAGAAGGTCTTTGTCTTTGGTGATAACCTGCGCAATGAAAACCTGAGCATGTTCATGGAGAGCTTCAGCGGCAATCTCGCGGCGCTCGAGATTGGCCATATGAGCAAGGCGACTGTTTTCGTACCCGGCCACGGCCAGAGTGGTGATCGGAAAATCATCGACAAGTACCGTGACTTCATCCTCGCGCTGAAGAAAGAAGTTAAGAAGCACTACGAGGCAGGCCTGAGTGACTTCGAGATGAAGCCGAAAATCGTCAATAGCCTGGCCAGACAAAAAGGCTGGACAGGTTTTGAAGAAAACATCGGCCGTCTCGTTAACCTCGCCTACCTTGAAGTGGAAAGCGAAGCCTTCGAGTAAACAGTCATCTCTCCTCCCACGCCCTCCCCTCCGGAGAGGGCATTTTTATGCCTGACGTCAACTCCCTGCTATTTGTCAAAAGGTACTGCCCCTTTTAATGTTTATAACCGTGACAGCCCTTGCACTTGCCACGCCTGGCTTTCTTCAACATGTGCTTGTCGCTCAGCGAGTCCTTCCACGATGCCCCATGGTGGCCTTATCCCTTGCCATGTTCTGAGGCGATCACGCCGGTCGTGCCGAATGCCAGCCCCACCAGTAGCGCAACAACAGGTATCAATATGGAATTTTTCAAGGCAGCGTATCCCCAATGTTTCGGTCGAGCGGAATAAATTACTCCGAATTCAGATAACAGCTATAGAGAAGTGCATAATTGCCAGGGTTTATGCCGTGCTATAAAAAATGGCTATAGAGCGGAGAGGTAAGCCGGTTGTATCGCCGAACCAGGAGAGTAAAGAAGAGGGGACTGATCCCTTTTATTGGTCTTCTCACGGAAGAGATCGTTTATACTTTCAGCTCAAGTCGCCCGTACCCAAGAGCCGTTTGCCGTATGTCACTCTCATTACCCGCCAAACCCCGGATGCTGCTGCGCTGCGCTGTACTGCTGGCGCTCTCAGTACCCTCCCTGCATGCCGATGAAACGCAGCCGGCCACGCAAACGCATGGCAGTTCGCAGCACAGGCAAATGCCGCATGGCCAAGGTCAGCATACTGGCGGCGGACACGGCAACGGGCACCACGGCGGGCATGGCAGCATCACCAGGGGTATCGAGAATTTCCCGACCATCGCCTACGACGGCAGCAAACCGACGCGGGCGATCGAGCAAGCCGCGCTACCGCCCATGCCGGGTGATCCGAAGATCGGCAGGCAACTGGCCACCAGCAACAAGGGGCGCTGCCTGAGTTGCCACAGCATGGGCCCGGGCAATGAGCAGGCCGGCAGTGTTGGCCCGGATCTGGGCACCTATGCCAGCAGCGGCCGCAGCCGTGCCTACACCTTCCAGCAAATCTGGGATGCGCGCGCGCATAACCCCGCGACCCTGATGCCACCATTCGGCACCAACGGCGTGCTAACAAGGCACGAGGTGCTGCACATCGTCGCCTTCCTCGACACACTCGACACGGCAGCGCCGCCGCCATCACGCCCGCAACTCGACTCGCCCGATTACTACGTCGCGGGCGAAGACCTGACACTGGCCGATGCCTATCTCGAGGAAGGCAAGGCACTGTTCCATACCCCGGGCAAGAACGGCGAGTCCTGCGCGAGTTGCCATGCGCCGGGCAGCAAGCGCGGCCCGGATCTGAAAAATGTCGCGGCCGGTTACCCGAAATACGATCACGCGCTGGATCGGATCATGCTGATCGAGACGCGCAGCAATCACTGCCGGCAAACCCACATGCACAGCCAGCCCTATAAACTGGGCAGCCGTG
>JASFJH010000245.1:0-3627 GCA_050122215.1 Granulosicoccaceae bacterium
CGCAAATTTCCTGCACGCAATCCTGCGGCCCTTCGAGTGCCGCGATCGCCGCCACCTGGATCGGCGTGAACATGCCGTAGTCATGGTAGGACTTCATGCGCGCCAGGGCGGCAACGAGTTGCTTGTTGCCACACATGAAACCGACACGCCAGCCCGGCATGTTGTAGGTCTTGGACAGCGAATAGAATTCGACTGCGACATCCGTTGCCCCCGGCACCTGCAGGATCGAGGGTGCTTTATAACCGTCAAAGGCGATCTCGGCATAGGCAATATCGTGGACCACCCAGATACCGTGTTCGCGGGCAATCGCGATTACCTTTTCAAAGAATTCGAGATCGACACAGCCGGCGGTCGGATTGCCGGGGAAATTCAGCACCAGCATCTTCGGCTTCGGCCAGGTGTTCTTGATCGCGGTCTCGAGTTCGGTGAAGAAATCGACGCCTGGCACAAGTGGCACATGCCGGATATCGGCGCCGGCGATCACAAAGCCATAGGTATGGATCGGGTAACACGGGTTCGGCACCAGCACGTTGTCACCGGGGCCGACCGTCGCCAGCGCCAGGTGCGCGAGGCCCTCTTTCGAACCAATCGTGACAATCGCCTGACTTTCCGGATCCAGGTCAACTTCGTATTTCTGCTTGTACCAGCCGCACACCGCGCGACGCAGACGCGGAATGCCGCGTGACATCGAGTAACGATGCGTATCCTTGCGCTGGGCCACCTCGACGAGCTTGTCGACGATGTGTTGCGGGGTGGCCTGATCCGGGTTGCCCATGCCAAAGTCGATAATATCCTCGCCACGCGCACGGGCTTTCGCCTTCAACTCGTTGACGATATTGAATACATACGGCGGCAGGCGCTTGATTCTGGGAAAATCTTCTTCCACGACAGTCTCTTGTTTCAATCGGCGGTCTGCTGCAGCGACAGCCGCCGGGCAATTAAAGTCGCGCACATTAAGGCCGCGCCCGGGTGATGTCAATCAGCACTTCCCCTGCCAGCGGAGCTTCCGGTAAACAGGGTAAAATTTGTTGAAATATAACATGATAGCGGCCATAGCGCCTATAGCAGCCGCGTCCAGGGCAAAGCGGGTGCGAGATGCTGGCTGATCGGTTAGCATGGCAAAACTATGAAACTGCACCAACACATTCCCGGCGAGCAGTTTTTTATCCGTTCCTGTGAAGACAGCAGCATTACCGTTAACGAGGAGCGCTTGGAAAACAGCTTTATTATTCAGCCAGGCCGGCTGCAACGTGACTGGCCGGTCGGGCATATCGATGCCCTCGACAAGCCGCAGGTTCAGGCACTCGCCAGGCTGGAAGTGGAAATCCTGTTGCTTGGCACCGGCCAGCGCCAGCATTTTCCGGACCAGCGTCTGTTGTTGCCGATTACCGATCGCGGCATCGGTATCGAGATCATGAGCACCGCCGCGGCCTGCCGGACATACAATATCCTCATGGCGGAAAACCGCGAGGTGGCGGCCGCCCTCATCCTGGAAACGGCATAAGCAGCACGCGTCGCGTGAGTGATGATTAAACAGGCCGTGCGGGCTAGCCGCGGGGAAACTCAGGTTTCGCGGAATATCGTCTCCATTGAATAACCGTCGCGCTCCAGTACCTCGCGCAGACGCTTCAGGGCTTCGATCTGGATCTGGCGCACCCGTTCGCGGGTCACACCAATTTCATTGCCAACTTCTTCAAGGGTCGCGGTTTCATACCCGTGCAGACCAAAACGACGTTCAACCACCTCGCGCTGCTTGTCATTGAGTTGATTCAACCAGTCGTCGATGTGATTTTTCACATCGTCATTTTGCAGCATGGTTGCCGGGTCATCGACGCTTTCATCGGCAATGCTGTCGAGGATGGTCGTATCGGAAGAATGTGACAGTGGCATATCGGCCGAGGTAACACGTTCATTCAGCCCCATCATGCGTTTCACATCCTCGATCGGTTTGTCCAGCATGCGCGCAACATCCTCCGGGGTAGGCTCATGCGCCAGTTCCTGGGTCAGTTTGCGCGCCGCACGCAGGTAGACATTCATTTCCTTGACGACATGGATCGGCAAGCGAATCGTGCGCGTCTGATTCATGATGGCACGTTCAATGGTCTGGCGGATCCACCACGTCGCGTAGGTTGAAAAACGGAAACCGCGCTCGGGGTCGAATTTCTCAACCGCGCGGATCAGGCCAAGGTTCCCTTCTTCAATCAGGTCGAGCAGGGCCAGACCACGATTCATGTAACGCCGGGCAATCTTCACGACCAGGCGCAGATTGCTTTCAATCATGCGCTGCCGACCTTCCTCGATACCCTTTTGCGCCATACGCGCAAAGTGCACTTCTTCTTCGGCGGTTAGCAGGGGCGAGCGGCCGATCTCGCTCAGGTAAATGCGCGTGGCGTCGGCATCACCGGTATATTTGCCGGGGGAATAACGGCTCTTGTTCTCGCTGGCTGCCTTGTCAGTATCCATGACTTCGAGATTGACCTCATCAACACCGGCCTCATCCTCGTCATCCACATGTTCAACAGCAGGCGGCGATAGCCGGACATCATCTTGCCGCCGAACCGAGTCAGGCCCCTGTTTGCCGGTGACGCTTTTGCGTTTACGTGGCATCCCTTACCTCCAAATATGAGTCTATCCCTGCCAATCCCAGGCGATAGACCAGAGTTATCACTCATCCTGATTAGCACCGGTTTCTGTGCCCGGTTTCTGGATCATTCCCCACATGCCTACTGTAACAATATTACCCGCGCCGGGGCAGATATCGCAGCGGGTCTATCGGTTTGCCATCACGGCGTATCTGAAAATGCAACTTGACCCGATCCACACCACTGCGGCCCATCTCCGCAATCTTCTGCCCCTGTTTGACGTGCTGCCCTTCCTTGACAAGCAGCTTTCGATTATGCGCGTAAGCACTTAAAAACCTTTCATTATGTTTGACGATAATAAGCTTACCGTAGCCCCGAAGTCCACTCCCGCTGTACACCACGCGCCCGGCGGCAGAAGCGGTCACAGACTGGCCCAGCCGGCCACTGATATCGATACCCTTGCGGGTCTCGTCCTTGCTTGAATAGGTTTCAATGACCTTGCCACGTGTCGGCCAGCGCCATTTCAGGGTATTTGCGCCGGCGACAGGTTTTTTCACGGAGGGAGTACTGGCAACAGGCCTTGCTACGCGTGTTTGCGTCGATTTTCCGCTTGATGTCGGGCTTTTCCTGCTGGTTGTCGACTTTTTAGCGACGTTCGCGGATTTTTTGCGTGTTTTGCTCACGGCGCGCACCAGCAGGCGTTGACCGACGTAGATCGTATAGGGTGCGCGAATGCCGTTGAGGCGGGCCAACTGGCGGTAATCCTTGCCATACTGGAAGGCAATAGAATACAGGGTCTCGCCCCTGTGCACGATATGCGTACTGGCGTGGCGATTGATGGGGGTCTGGCTGCGGGCCGATTTGCCGCTATGTCCGACCGGCGCCAGCGAACTGCTGCCCCCGCAGCCTGCCAGCCCTACCAGGCAGGCCAGGCATACAGGGATGAACTTGCCATACAGTTCAGTCAAGCCCGCCCAGTAATGGCACAAAGCTGACCTGATCGAGTAACCGACTGTCATAGCTGTCCTGCCCGGTTCGCATGACT
>JASFJH010000246.1:0-3600 GCA_050122215.1 Granulosicoccaceae bacterium
TCTGTCTCCGCATGAACATATTTTGCGGACGAACAGTGCTCGAGATCATGCATTGGTACAATCGGCAGCGACAACATGAGTTCATCCTCAATGATGTCGGCGAGTACCATCGGCGTTGACTCGACTATGAGCACCTCCTCACTTTCAGCAGCGGCCTCGCTGTCAACGCGATCCGCCTCAATGAGGACGAACTCAAAATCCACTTCGACGGGCCACTCCATATCCTGCAGGCATCGCTGGCAGGTCAGCACGAGCTGACCCCGCAATTGCCCCTGCATGACCGGGCGGTCGCGCTCGTCGTGAGTGAACACGATCTCGGCGGTAATCTCGCCCTCGTGTGAGGCCAGCAGGCCCTGCAAGCGTGGCAGACTGTCCAGTGCAAGTTGCCCTGAAAATGTGCGCCCCTGGCCTGCGAGCCGTATGGGGTCGATATGCACCGGGAGCCGGTCCGTCATAGGCCGCGCATAATAGCCGCGTCCCCCCCTGCTGTCAAAGAAAAAACCAAGATAAATCGCGGTGTTCCGTCATATTTGCTCCGCAGGGGCGGCTTGACTTTACCCTGCCCATTGCCTTCAATGACTACTCGGCTTCGGTGGCCAGGAAGATGCCGCCGATACGGGGTTCACGTAACGGCGGACACTCGCTTGATAAGAAAAGTTCTCATTGCCAACCGCGGTGAAATCGCGGTCCGAATCGTGCGCGCCTGTGCTGAAATGGGCATTAAATCGGTGGCGATCTATGCGGATCCGGACCGCCATGCCCTGCATGTGCGCAAGGCGGACGAGGCCTACAATATCGGCCCGGACAGCATCTCCGGCTACCTGAACGCCCACCGGATTGTGAATCTCGCTGTCGCCACAGGCTGTGATGCCCTGCATCCCGGCTATGGTTTTCTCTCGGAAAATCCAGAGCTTGCAGAGATTTGTTCGCGTAGAGGTGTAAGATTTATCGGGCCGTCGGCCGCGGTCATCCGCAGTATGGGAGACAAAACCGAGGCCCGCGCCGCCATGATCGCAGCCGGGATCCCGGTCACGCCTGGCAGCGAAGGCAACCTCGCCAGTCTCGACGAGGCCCTTACCCTGGCTGAACAGATCGGCTATCCGGTCATGCTCAAGGCCAGTGCCGGGGGTGGCGGGCGCGGTATCCGCCGCTGTGAGTCGGCCGAAGACCTGCGCCGCCAGTATGACCGCGTGATCTCCGAGGTGACCAAGGCCTTCGGCAACGCCGATATATTCCTTGAGAAATGTGTGGTTAACCCGCGGCACATCGAGGTCCAGATCCTCGCCGACAGCCACGGCAACGCCATTCACCTGTACGAGCGGGACTGCTCTATCCAGCGCCGCCACCAGAAACTCATTGAAATCGCCCCCTCGCCACAGCTTGACGATGCCAAGCGGCAGGAATTGTGCGAACTGGCCGTGCGTGCGGTGAAAACGGTCGGCTACGAGAATGCCGGCACCGTCGAATTCCTGCTCGACCACGACAATAACGCCTATTTCATGGAGATGAACACGCGCCTGCAGGTCGAACACACGATTTCCGAGGAGATCACGGGCGTCGATATCGTCCGGGAACAAATACGTATCGCGGCCGGTGAAGCGCTGGCCTATACCCAGGATCAGATCCAGAAGCGCGGCTATGCAATCCAGTTCCGCATCAATGCCGAGGATCCGAAAAACGACTTTCTGCCCTCGTTTGGCCGCATCACGCGTTACTTTGCGCCGGGCGGTCCGGGGATTCGTACTGATGCGGCCATTTACACCGGCTATGTTATTCCCCCCTATTATGATTCGATGTGCGCGAAACTGATCGTCTGGGCATTGGACTGGGAGGCCGTGATCGCCCGTGGCCTGCGTGCGCTGGAGGATATGGGCGTTTACGGCGTGAAGACCACCATCCCGTACTACCAGGAAATCCTCAAATCCGAGGATTTCCGTAATGCCAGGTTTGATACGAGTTTCGTTGAACAACACCCCGAACTGATTGATTACTCCGTGCGACGACCACCCCGTGAGCTGGCCGCGGCCATTGCCGCAGCAGTCGCCGCACACATGACTGCATAGGCACAGGAAACGAGCATGACAGACAAGGTCTACATCACCGACACCATCTTGCGCGATGCACACCAGTCACTGATCGCGACGCGTATGCGACTGGATGACATGCTACCGGTCTGTAAGCGCCTCGATCAGGTGGGTTTCTGGTCACTGGAAATGTGGGGCGGTGCCACCTATGACAGTTGCCTGCGTTTCCTGAAAGAAGATCCGTGGGAACGTTTGCGAAAACTGCGCGAGGCCCTGCCGAATACGCGTATGCAAATGCTGTTGCGCGGCCAGAATCTGCTCGGGTACCGGCATTATTCCGATGATGTCGTGCAGGCCTTCGTCAAGAAGGCGGCAGACAATGGCATCGATGTGTTCCGTATATTCGATGCGATGAACGATCTGCGTAACCTGCGTGTATCGATCGATGAGGTAAAGAAACAAGGTAAACATGCGCAAGGGGCGATTTGTTTTACCACGAGCCCGGTGCATGGTATCGAGCAATTCGTCGCAATGGCCAAAGAGCTCGAAGAGATGGGCTGCGACAGCATCGCCGTCAAGGACATGGCCGGGTTGTTGACCCCACTCGTCGCCGGCGCACTGACGAAGGCAATTAACAAGGCCGTGACTATCCCCGTACAGCAACACTCGCATGACACCGCCGGCATGTCGAGCATGAACCATATCGCGTCAATCCTGAATGGCTGCCGGCATATCGATACCGCCATTTCCGCTTTCTCCGGTGGCGCCTCACATGCACCGACGGAAAGCATGGTCGCGGCCCTGCGTGGCACGAAACACGATACCGGGCTGGATCTCGAGCTGTTGCAGGAGATCGGATTCTACTTCAAGGAAATCCGCAAGAAGTATCACCAGTTTGAAAGCGAGATGACCGGCCTCGATACGCGTGTACAGGTCAACCAGGTACCAGGTGGCATGATCTCCAACCTGTATTCGCAACTACGCGAACAGGGTGCACTGGATCGGATCAACGATGTGTTACAGGAAATCCCGCGTGTCCGCGAAGATCTCGGTTACCCGCCGCTGGTCACGCCGACCTCGCAGATCGTCGGTACCCAGGCGGTCCTGAATGTGTTGACCGGTGCACGTTACAAAACCATTACCAACGAAGTAAAACTGTACCTGCAGGGCAAGTATGGCAAGGCGCCGGGCGAAGTAAACTCGATGGTGCAACGCCAGGCGATTGGTAATGAAGATGTTATCGATGTACGCCCTGCAGATCTGCTCAGGCCGGAGATGGACAACCTGCGCAATGACATCGGTGAACTTGCACACAGCGAGGAAGATGTCCTCACCTACGCCATGTTTCCGGAGATCGGCCGTGACTTTTTGCAGGCGCGTGCAGACGGCAAGCTTGAGCCTGAGCCACTGGAACCAATACCCGTTGAGACCCAGGCCCATGGCGCCCCTGTCGAATTCAACGTTACCATGCACGGCGAGACCTATCACATCAAGGTCACCGGCTCCGGCCACAAGGGCAAGGAAGTCCGCCCCTTCTACTTGTCTATTGATGGCGTACCGGAAGAAATCCTGGTTG
>JASFJH010000247.1:0-3595 GCA_050122215.1 Granulosicoccaceae bacterium
GGAAGTGAAATTCCGTCCCGGGACGGAAGAGGGAGACTATCAGGTCAAGCTTCGCAACCTGAAACGTTTCCTTGAACAAGGGGACAAGACCAAGGTAACACTGCGTTTCCGTGGTCGTGAGATGGCCCACCAGAACCTTGGCCGCGATTTATTGAAGCGTGTCGAGGCAGACCTTGCCGAACTGGGAACGGTTGAACAGTTCCCGAGAATGGAAGGTCGCCAGATGGTGATGGTCATTGCCCCGAAAAAACAGTAGGGATGCTGTAACGACAGGCTACTGTCCGCCGAACGTTCAATTGTCCGTTCAGGTGTCCAGTCAAATGCCTGTTTTAATGATACCGGCGAAGCCCGGTTAACAATGCGAAGCCAGATAGTAATTTGGAGTCTGAAGACAATGCCAAAGATGAAGACCAATCGCGGTGCCGCGAAGCGTTTCAAGAAAACTGCCTCGGGTGGTTTCAAACGTATGCAGTCGCATCACCGCCATATCCTGACCAAGAAAAGTTCGAAGCGCAAACGTCACTTGCGCCCGACTGATACCGTTCACGCATCAGACGTCGCAGCAGTGCGTCGTATGTTGCCTTACTCGTAAGGAGATCGCGTCATGGCAAGAGTAAAACGTGGCACGATCGCCCACGCCAAGCACAAGAAGGTTATCGATCAGGCGAAGGGCTACTACGGTCGTCGCAAGAATGTATACCGTGTAGCGACCCAGGCCGTTACCAAGGCTGGTCAGTACGCCTATCGTGACCGTCGTCAGCGCAAGCGCCAGTTCCGTGCACTGTGGATTGCCCGTATTAACGCGGCATCACGTGAATGTGGATTGTCCTACAGCCGATTTATCAATGGTCTGAAGAAGGCCAACATTGAGATTGATCGCAAGGTGCTCGCGGACATCGCGGTATTCGACAAGAACGGCTTTGCAGCCCTTGCAGAACAGGCCAAGGCCGCCCTGTAAGTCGAACCGTTATTCAATGTGAAAACACCGACAGGGGAAAGGCCATACGTCTTTCCCCTGTTTTGTTATGGAAGGCGTACAGCAAGATGCGCCAGTGAATAAAAGACCATGAAAGCAGAACTCGACCAGATCGTTGCCGAAGCCAGGGCAAGCGTAGACAGTGCAGGTGATTTACAGGCGCTGGATAACTTGCGTGTGCAGTACCTTGGCAAGAAAGGCCAGCTCACTGAACGCATGAAACAACTCGGTGGCCTGCCGAAGGAAGAACGTCCCGCAGCCGGGCAGTTGATCAACGCAGCCAAGCAAGCGGTGCAACAGCATATCGAAGCACGTAAACGCGCCCTTGAGCAGGCGGCACTTGCCGACAAGCTTGCCTCGCAACGTATCGATGTGACCCTGCCGGGCCGCGGCCAGCATGGTGGCGGCCTGCACCCGGTTACCCGCGTGCTGGAACGCATTGAAGACCTGTTTGTGCAACTGGGGTTCCAGGTGGCTGACGGCCTGGAAATCGAGGATGACTATCACAACTTCGAGGCGCTGAATATTCCGTCGCATCACCCGGCGCGCGCCATGCATGACACGTTTTATATCGAATCCGGGGAGAAGGGCGATACGAGTCGCCTGTTGCGGACGCATAGCTCGCCGGTGCAGATCCGTTACATGGAAAACCATGAGCCGCCGTTCCGCGTGATCGCGCCGGGTCGTGTCTATCGTTGTGATTCAGACCTGACGCATACGCCCATGTTCCACCAGGTAGAGGGCTTCATGGTGGACAGGGACGTAAGTTTTGCCGACCTGCGCGGCCTGTTGATTGACTTCATGCAAAAGTTTTTCGAACAGGATCTCGAATTGCGTTATCGCCCGTCGTATTTTCCGTTCACCGAACCATCTGCCGAAGTGGATATCCAGTGTGTTATGTGTGGTGGTGAAGGTTGCCGTGTCTGTAGCCACACCGGTTGGCTCGAGGTGCTCGGTTGCGGCATGGTGCATCCGAACGTGCTCAAGCATGTTGGGATCGATAGCGAGAAATATACCGGCTATGCATTCGGCCTGGGTGTCGAGCGACTCGCGATGTTGCGCTACGGCGTGAATGACCTGAGACTGTTCTTTGAAAACGATTTACGTTTTCTGGAGCAGTTTAGATAAACATGTGAGGGGTGAGGGGAATAGGGTGAGGTGAAAAAAGCAGTGGGGTATGTAATAGAATTGCCCCTCACGCCTGACACCTCACACCTCACGGAGAATTTATGAAATTCAGTGAACAATGGTTACGCGAATGGGTTAATCCCGATTGCAGCACACAGGAGCTGGCGCATCGTTTGACGATGGCCGGGCTGGAAGTCGATGCGATTGAGCCTGTTGCCGGTGAATTCGAAAAAGTTGTGGTCGGTGAGGTGCTCGTGGTGGAAGCACACCCGGATGCCGACAAGTTGCGTGTCTGCACGGTTGATACAGGCAAAGCAGAGCCGTTACAGATCGTCTGTGGTGCCGCCAATGTTGCCGAAGGCATGAAGGTACCGACTGCGCTGATTGGTGCCAAACTGCCGGGTGGTTTGAAAATCAAGAAGGGCAAGCTGCGCGGCGTCGAGTCCTTTGGCATGCTGTGTTCCGAGCAGGAACTCGGCATGGCAGACAGCGCAGAAGGCCTGTTGCCGTTACCCGATGATGCGCAGCCCGGCCAGGACGTCCGCGATTATCTTGGTTTGAATGATGTCAGCATCGAACTTGGCCTGACACCGAACCGTGGTGATTGCCTCGGGGTGGCCGGTATTGCACGCGAGACAGGGGTGTTGTTTGATTGCGCGGTTAGCGAGCAGGATACCTCTGCGGTGACGCCCGTTATCAACGATACGTTCCCGGTGGCCGTGCAGGCGCATGACTACTGCCCGCGTTACCTTGGCCGTGTCATCCGCGGCATCGATCCACAGGCCACAACCCCGATGTGGATGCAGGAGCGCCTGCGCCGCTCTGGTCTGAGGAGCCTGGGGCCGGTTGTCGATGTCACGAATTATGTCTTGCTCGAACTCGGCCAGCCCATGCACGCCTTCGATCTGGCAAAGTTGCAGGGCGGTTTGTGGGTACGCCGCGCGGTGCGCAATGAATCACTGACCTTGCTTGATGGCAACAAGGTCAGCCTTGATCCGGATACTCTCGTCATTGCCGATGTCAAGGGCCCCCAGGCCATGGCAGGTATTATGGGTGGCGCGGCCAGTGCAGTCAGTGACAGCACGAGCGATATCTTCCTCGAATGCGCCTATTTTGCACCCTTGCCAATCGCTGGTCGTGCCCGCCAGTATGGTTTGCATACAGACTCCTCGCACCGCTTTGAGCGTGGCGTCGACCCGGCCTTGCAACAACGTGCGATCGAGCGTGCCACAGCATTGTTGCTCGGGATCGTCGGAGGTCAGGCCGGCCCGGTCAGTGAAGAGGTGTCTATTGCCGATATGCCGAGCCGCCCGGATATCCGGTTACGGTCTACGCGCATCAACAAGGTGCTCGGCACCGGGATCGTGAATGACGAGATCGAGCGGATCCTGGGCCAGCTGGGTATGCAGGTGTCGAGTACGGCTGATGGCGAGTGGTCGGTCAGGCCGCCATCGTTCCGCTTCGACATCAATATCGAAGAGGATCTCATCG
>JASFJH010000248.1:0-3588 GCA_050122215.1 Granulosicoccaceae bacterium
CTCGAGCACGACGGAGCGCAATTCTTCCTGGCTCAGCGTCATCCGGTCTTCGCGCATTTCGATGCGCAGCAGGCGGAACATGCCGGTCGTGAACAGGTTCAGTAGCCAGACGAACGGCGTACCGATCTTCATTAACGGCACGAGTAACAGTGTCGCCGGGAAGGCGAATTGTTCCGGGCGCACTGCGGCGAGCGTTTTCGGTGTGACTTCGGCAAACAACACCATGAGTACGGTGAGGAACATCGTCACCAGGAAAGGGTCCGGCTCGTAGAACAGGCGGAATGACAGTATGGTGGTCAGGACACTGATCAGGATATTGACGAAGTTGTTACCGAGCAGCAGCAAACCGAGCAGCCGATCCGGTTTGTCGAGCAGGCGACTCGCACGCAGCGCGCCGGCATGACGGTCACGTACCAGGTGACGCAGGCGATAGCGATTCAATGCCATCAGGCCGGTTTCCGAGCCGGAGAAAAAGCCGGAAACGATGATCAGGAAAAACAGCAGGAGCAGTAATATACCTATGGGAATGTCGTCCACAGGGTGGAAACCTCTCTTATGACGGGATCAACATGTTGTACGGTGAGCACAGGGCAGTCAAGTTGGCGGGGCTGAACGGGACTTCAGTTGTTCAGGATCAATTCGAGTACCAGTTTGCTGCCGAAGTAGGCCAGCAGCAGTACGCCGAAACCGGCCAGCGTCCAGCGAATCGCGGTACGGCCACGCCAGCCGGATAGCCAGCGCCCGGCCAGCAGGATACCGAATACGCTCCAGGCGAGCAGTGATAACACGGTCTTGTGCACGAGGTGCTGGGCAAAAATATCCTCGAGATACAGCACCCCGGTCAGTAGCGACAGGCTGAGCAGGACAAAGCCGCCGGCAATCAGACGGAACAGCAGATTTTCCATTTCCTGCATGGGGGGCAGGGCCCGCATAAAGCCACCGGGGTGCTTGTGACGCAGTTGACGGTCCTGGATGGCCAGCAACACAGCCTGCAGCGCGGCAATGCCGAGCAGGCTGTAGGCCAGCAGTGACAACACGATATGCAGTTCAATGTGGCTGGCCTTGCTGTTCAGCAGGATGCGTTCCCCCGGTATGAGTTGCTCCAGCAGCATGGCCAGTGCGGCCAGCGGCAGGATCACAATCCCCAGGCTTTCGATGCGCTGGAACAGCGCTGTGACCAGCATAAGCAGGGCGACCAGCGCGGTAACCAGTGACAGGGCATTGAAAAACCCCAGGTTTATACCGCTGTCGGTGATCAGCATGGTCGCCAGCACACTGCCGTGCAGGATCACGGCGCCAAAACCGAGCGACAGCAGGGGCAGCCGATTGGCCTGTTGCGCTTCCTGGCCGGCGGCCAGGCGCCGCCCCAGCAGGAAAGTGGTCGCAAGGTACAGGGCGATGGCGAGGGTTGTAATGATGACGGGGTCCATGATGACAGGCCGAATTTGGTCCTTGTGGCGTGTGGCCGTTTATAAATAACTCTGTTAGGCTTTTGATTGACAAGAATAATGGCATATTTCCGGGGCGCATAGAAGCATGCCCGGCACGAAGGCAGGAAGCTGGCGTGATATTGTAGGAAATTTGCGGCTTTTGTGAAGAATCTGGCAGTACGAAGGTCATTGTGCTGGCAAAATCACCGAGCTTGCAGAACAATAACGAAAATAATAAGGGATGTTATTGACTACATGAATATTCGAGTGCTCGGTTGCAGCGGTGGTATAGGCAAGGGTCTGCATACCACGTCGTTGCAGATTGACGATGACATTATGATTGATGCCGGCACAGGTCTGGGTGATCTGGATCTCGAGGCGATGGGACGTATCAAACATATTTTTGTTACGCATTCACACCTTGATCACGTATGTTTTATTCCCCTGCTGATTGACACGATTTTTGACCGCGTCGAGGAACCGGTGGTGATCCACGGCCAGGAAGCGACGCTGCAGGCGCTGCAGGCCTATATCTTCAACTGGGTCGTCTGGCCCGATTTCGCCGAATTACCGCGCCCGGACAGGGCGGTGCTCAGTTACAAGGTCATGTCACCGGGCGATACGGTCGAGATTAATGGCCGGAAAATCGAGATGATCCCGGTCAACCACATCGTGCCTGCCGTGGGTTACCGGGTCGAGTCCGGGACGGGCGCCGCCTTTGCCTTCAGTGGCGATACAAGCACGAATGACACATTCTGGACGGCGCTCAATGCCCACGACCGCCTTGACCTGCTGTTCGTCGAATCGGCGTTTTCTGACAAGGATCGCAAAATCAGTGAGTTGGCGAAGCATTATTGCCCGGCAACGCTGTCTGCCGACCTCGCAAAGCTGCGGCACCAGTCAGATATTTACCTGACTCATCGCAAACCCGGCGATGAGGGCAGGATCCTGCAGGAAGTGCATGAACACACCGGCAACCGGAGCATCCAGGCTTTGGCCGGCGGCGAACTATTTACGCTATAATAGTCCCCTTCTATAACCGTTTTCGCAGACCGATTGGTCTGCAGGGTAATCATGTTTGAAACACTGACCGAACGACTTTCCTCCACCCTGAAAAATCTGCGTGGCCAGGGGCGCCTGAGCGAGGACAATATCAAGGATGCCCTGCGCGAGGTGCGCATGGCATTGCTCGAGGCCGATGTGGCATTGCCCGTGGTCAAGGGTTTTATCGAGCGTGTGCGCGAGCGCGCCATCGGCCAGGAGGTGCTGCAAAGCCTGACCCCCGGCCAGGCGCTTATCAAGGTCGTCAATGAAGAACTCGTGCATGTCATGGGCGATGCCAACGAGGCGCTCGACCTGGCTGCCCAGCCGCCGGCAGTTATCCTTATGGCCGGCCTGCAGGGTGCGGGTAAGACGACGAGTGTCGCGAAACTGGCGCGCTGGCTGACCGAGCGCCACAACAAGAAGGTGCTCGTCGTCAGTGCCGACGTCTATCGCCCGGCGGCGATCGAGCAGCTCAAGACCCTGGCAGGCGAGATCGGGGTCGACTGTTTCCCGAGCAGCGCCGACGAGGACCCCATAAATATCGCCAATGCGGCGCTCGAGCATGCGCGCAAGCAGTATTTCGATGTGCTGATCGTCGATACCGCCGGCCGCCTGCATATCGACGAGGCCATGATGGGCGAGATCAAGGTCCTGCACGCGGCACTCAAACCGGTGGAGACCCTGTTCGTGGTGGACAGCATGACCGGCCAGGATGCGGCGAATACAGCCAGGGCCTTCCACGATGCCTTGCCACTGACCGGCGTGATCCTGACCAAGACCGACGGTGATGCCCGTGGTGGTGCGGCCCTGTCGGTGCGCGAGATCACCGGCAAGCCGATCAAATTCCTCGGCGTCGGCGAGAAGACCGCCGCGCTCGAGCCGTTCTACCCGGATCGCATGGCCTCGCGCATCCTCGGCATGGGCGACATGCTCAGCCTGATCGAGGAGGCCCAGCACAAGGTCGATCACAAGGAAGCCGAAAAACTGGCGAAGAAGCTGCAGAAGGGCAAGGGCTTCGATCTCGGCGATTTCCGCGAACAGTTGCGGCAGATGCAGAGCATGGGCGGTCTGAGCAGTATGATGGACAAACTGCCCGGCGTCGGCGAGTTGCCCG
>JASFJH010000249.1:0-3564 GCA_050122215.1 Granulosicoccaceae bacterium
GTTCCTGCTTATCCGGCGTACGTTTGGTTGTCGTGACGTAATTGCGGATGTAACCCAGTATCAGTTCCGCCTGAGATTTACTCAGATTCATCCCGACCTCGGCATAGGCACGTATAACTCCCTGGGTACCTGAATGTTTACCCAGGATCAGTCTGTGGCTGCGTCCCAACTCGGCCGGATCAATACTTTGATAATTGCTGATATCCTTTATCAGGCCATCCACATGGATCCCGGCTTCATGGGTAAAAACCCCCTCACCCACCAGGCTCTTCGACCAGGCAATAGGGCGCCCTGAAGCCTCGGCGACCAATTGAGATAACTCGGAGAATTGACTCAGATCGATACCGGTGTGAATGCCGTAGTGGTGCTTCAGCCCCATCACCACCTCTTCTATGGCAGCGTTGCCGGCGCGCTCGCCCAGGCCGTGGACCGTGGTATTGACGTGGCTGGCCCCGCCCAACACCGCCGCCAGGGAATTGGATGTCGCCAGACCGAGGTCGTCGTGAGCATGCATCTCGAGTTCCATATCCGTATCACGGCGCAGGGTCTGAAAACTCTTTAACACGCCGAAGGGTTCCATAACGCCCAGGGTGTCCGCAAAGCGGAAACGGCTGGCGCCCGCCTGTTGTGCCGTTTCAATCACGAGACGAAGGAAATCGGGATCCGCACGTGATGCATCCTCACCACCGACACAGACCTCAAGCCCCATATCAACAGCCGTGGGAACCAGTCGTTGGATTTCCTGCAGTACCCACGCACGATCGCGGCGCAGCTTGTTCTGAATGTGTTGATCGGAGACCGGGATGGACAGATCGATCATATCCACATCCAGCCCCCGGCACTGTTGCAGATCCTTGACATGCATACGGCTCCATACCAGCAGGCGAGCCTTCAGGTCCAGATGGGTGACGGCCTGAATTGAGTCCTGCTCTTCGCGGCCCATGGCAGGGATCCCCACTTCCAGTTCCGGGACCGCCAGACTGTCCAGATGCGCCGCGATCAGCAGCTTCTCTTCCAGGCTGAAGGCGACACCCGCGGACTGTTCACCATCCCGCAAGGTGGTGTCGTCGATGATAACTGTCTGTGTTGTCTCACTCATGGTTGCACTTCCCGTCGTTCTTACCCTGGAATACTGCAACCGGCGTGCCAGTATCATGTTTTTATTGATATCAACAGCTTATATACAGCGAGACGCATGTTTGTCATATCTACGACATTGCCAAAGCGGTGCCGATGTTGGATACGTTACAGTGAAAAAAATGCCATCTCCCCGGGAAGGAGATGGCTGCTTTAGAAAAAGCCAGGCTTGAGGAGAAATGCTGATATTACGCATACACCGGGGCAAAGGCCTTTTCCGGTTCCTCTACCGGACCGGACTCACCCCAGTAGGGAGACAACTTGCGCAGATTGGCGATAATTTCAGGGACTTCGGCGATCACACGTTCCACCTCGTCCATCGTGTTGTATCGCGACAGGGAAAAGCGGATGGAGCCGTGTGCCGCAGTGTAGGGAATATCCATGGCACGCATGACATGCGACGGTTCAAGCGATCCCGAGGTACAGGCCGAGCCACTGGAGGCGGCGATACCCTTCTTGTTCAACAACATCAATATCGCCTCGCCCTCAACGTATTCGAAAGCAATATTGACGGTGTTCGGTAGGCGATTGTCCGGATCACCGGTAACGAAACAGTACGGCACTGCCGCCAGGATACCTTCCTGCAGGCGGTCGCGCATGGCCTTCACTTCGGTGTTTTCGAACTCAATATGACTCTGAGCCAGTTCGGCCGCCTTGCCCAGGCCGACGATAGAAGTGGAGTTCTCGGTGCCGGCGCGGCGACCGCGTTCCTGGTGTCCACCCCGTAACAACGGGCGGAAGCGCACCCCGCGCCGCAGATACAACACCCCTATCCCCTTCGGGGCATGCAACTTGTGACCGGAAAGAGAAAGCATGTCGATCTTGCTGCTCTTCAGGTCGACGGGGATCTTGCCCACCGCCTGTACTGCGTCAGTGTGGAACATCACGCCGGCGGCATGGGCCAGCTCCGCCATTTCCAGTACCGGGAAAATGGTGCCGGTTTCATTATTCGCCCACATCACCGAGACTACGGCCACCTTGTCACTCAACAGCGACTTGTATTCATCCAGATCCAGGCGACCCTGCTTGTCCACCTTCAGGTAGTGGACCTTGTAGCCCTCCTTCTCCAGGTGTTCGCACAGGGTCAACACCGCCGGGTGTTCCACCACGGTGGTGATGATCTCGTTACGCTCCGGCTGGGCCTTCAAAGCAGACAGGATGGCGGTGGAATCGGACTCGGTCCCGCAGGAGGTAAAGATAATCTCCGAGTCATGTTCCGCACCCAGCAGGCTCTGGATCTGCTTACGCGCCTTCTTCAGGGCGAAGCCTACCTTGTTACCGAATTCATGGATCGATGAGGGGTTACCGAACTGCTCGGAAAAATAGGGCAACATGTCCTGAACGATTTCAGGATCCACCATCGTCGTTGCATTATTGTCGAAGTAAATACCGTCCATCGTCGCTATCTCCTATACTGCCTTGGGCATTTCAGTGTGCGGCAAGACCTTAATAAATTGTCCCAGCTCTTCCACAATGCGCTGCTGGATACCACCCAGTGTCGCCGCTGCCATCTGGCAGCCGCTGCAGGCGCCCGTCATATTGACGTATACCGTATCGCCTACCACATCGATCAACTCCACATCACCGCGGTCTGCCTGCAGTTGCGGACGGATGGACTCGATTGCCATCTCGATACGTTTCATGCGCTGCAGGTTGGTCATGCCGGTTGCACCCTGGCTTAATTCCGCAGGGGCAGAGGCAACTTCCAGTTCCAGCTCCGCCTCGGCATTGGGATCAAAGGTCTCGCCCGATTCAGCCAGCACACGGGTAAGGATCTCTTCGATGCCTTCATGGCATGAGGCACAGCCGCCACCTGCCTTGGTGTAGTGGGCCACATCTTCGACCGTCTTGAGCTTGTTTTCACGTATGGTGTTTTCGATCAATACCTCATCCACTGCAAAGCACTTGCAGACGAGGGCACCCTCTTCATGGTCATCGGCCCACTCTTCACCACGGTAATTGGCGACCGCTGCCTGCAGGGCCTCACGCCCCATCACCGAGCAGTGCATCTTCTCCGGTGGCAGGCCTTCCAGGTAGTCGGCGATATCCTGATTGGTTACCTTGAGCGCCTCATCCACGGTCATGCCCTTGATGATCTCGGTAAGCGCCGAGGAAGAAGCAATTGCAGAACCACAACCGAAGGTCTGAAAGCCGGCATCCTCGATTACATCGGTTTCCGGATTGACCTTCAGGGTCAACCGCAAGGCATCACCACAACTCAGGGATCCCACATCCCCGGTGGCATTGGACTCTTCCACTGCACCGGCATTGCGAGGGTTATAAAAGTGTTCTTTAACCGTTTCCGAGTAGTCCCACATCTTGCACCTCCTGGGCCGCTAGTTAGGCGGAAAAAGACGAACCACAGCCACAGCTGTTGGTTGCGTTCGGGTTTTCAAACTTGAAGCCACTTCCTTCCAGGCCATCCAG
>JASFJH010000250.1:0-3551 GCA_050122215.1 Granulosicoccaceae bacterium
ACCTCGGTCAGCACATCACGGATCTCTTCACGAAACAGCTTGAGTTCGAGGTTGGCACGGTAGCGCGGGATATTCGCCAGCCAGGCAAGTTCATACGTTGTAATTTTCTCTGGTTTCAAGCCGCCATCACTGAACCTCAGGTCCTGCAAGCCTATACCTTCTGCCGAGGCGCTGGTCGTGTTGGCATTTTCCTCGTACAGGGTCGGTGTGCGATAGGCACGGTTGGTACTGATGCGCACAGTATGCTTCGGTGAGAAGTGATAATTGGCCGAGACGCGCGGTGATAGCCGGATCCCGGTTGTAATGTCATTCTTTTCCGCAAGCGCCCCCAGGTTGATTGTCCATTTCGCTGATGGTTTCCATTCCGTGTGGGCAAACAGCCGGTACACCTTGTTGGTGAAGGTGTCATGGCTGCTGGCCGTGTTGAAATGCATGCGACCACCGGCTTCATCGCGACGCAGGCTGCCGCCCCACACCACGCGCCATTGCGCAGCAGGTTTGAAGGTATGCTGGAATTCAAGATCATAACGACTGACGTAGGTGCTGAAAGGCACGGGTACGCCCAGGCCGACATCGATGTCCGGTTCATTACCGGGTGTGCCATCCAGGTCAAAGACAGCGAGGTCACCCAGGCCAAGATCGGCTAATGGCGCGGTATAGTAATCATCATGCTCAACTTCCCTGTTGTGGTAGAACTGCACTTTGAATGACTCATCTGGGGTGATATCGCGTTGCCAGCGGAGCAACTGGAAACTGTGTTCGCGTTTCACTGTCCGCACCGGATCGAGGAGAATGTCGTCGGCATCCGTGTCACCGTCCAGGTGGCGCAGCTGGTTATAGCCAAGCTGAAGCTCGATGACGTTGAACGGGTCGAGCTGGTAATCGCCGCGAAACTGCAGCATGCGGATGTTCTTGTCGTCCGGAAACTCCGGGCTGTCAAAGCCATTGTCATCGCGGTAATTCGTACTGAGGCGATAACTGAAAGCACCACTCCGGGCGCTGTGGCTGGCAAAATACCGCTCGTGTCCGCGGGCACCGTTTTCCACCGTAAGTCGGGTGCCGAGTGTTTCAGAAGAATGCCGGGTAATGATATTGATCACCGCGGCAAAGGAGTTGGCGCCATAGCTCGCGGCATTCGGCCCACGCGTGACCTCGATGCGTTCGATATCCTCGACATTGAGCGGGATGTTTGCCCAGTCAACATGGCCAAGTAGCGGGGAATAAACTGAACGTCCGTCGATGAGTACCTGCATGCGACGGGAAAATTCATCGACCTGGCCATGGTAGCTGAGCGTCACGCGCTCGCCGCTCGGGTGGGCAACCTGGAAGCCTGGTACGAGGCGCAGGACATCGATAAGTTCGACCGCCCCGTATGCGCTGATCATCTCGCTGTCGATGATGGTCGTGGAGACCGGGCTGTCTGCGGCAGGTTGCGGCAGCCGGGTCGCGGTGAGTGTCAGGGGGATGTCGGTGAAGAATGCCTCTTCGCTGGGGAGGTCACTGGCCAAACCCTGTTCGATTCGCAGGAGACCCACGAGCGTAATGACAGCTAACCCGGTTTTAGACAACATGACCCGCTCTCTTATTGTGCAGTTTTATTATTATGGTGCATTACTGAAACTGCTTAAACACATCCAACTATCTTCACAACTTCCTAATATTAAAGGGAATTATCTATATAACATGCTGCCAGCCAGAAAGATATGCTACAAATTGATTACTTTTTTGTTGCAGTTTGCAATGAAACGGACTGAAGGCACGTTCCCTTAGCAGGGCGAAGACGATATTTGGGGACTGTGCACGCAGCGAGTGTGAAATATCTCACTGCCTGAATGGAGCGAGGCAGCTACGATGTCTTACACTATATATCTCCTGATACACCCTGTTTGCCACCGCATTCGCGGTGGTATTTTCTTTAAAACAGTGGAAAGCCGCCGCGTAACCCGGGCCCGGTGTTGCGTGCAGGCACGGGTTACTTGTTGGCCCGGTTATGGAGCAGGTCATCAACCACGGCCGGGTCGGCCAGCGTCGAGGTATCGCCGATGTGTTCGACATCGTTCTCGGCAATCTTGCGCAGGATGCGGCGCATGATTTTGCCCGAACGGGTCTTCGGCAGACCCGGCGCCCACTGGATAACATCCGGTTTGGCGATCGGGCCGATCTCTGTACGGCACAGCTCGATCAGCTCTTTTTTCAGTTCGTCGCTCGGTTCGACGCCGAGCACGGGGGTGACGTAGGCATAAATGCCCTGACCCTTGATTTCATGCGGGTAGCCGACCACGGCGGCCTCGGCAATCGCATCATGCAGCACGAGCGCGGACTCGATCTCGGCCGTACCCATGCGGTGCCCGGAGACGTTCAGCACGTCATCCATACGCCCGGTGATCCAGTAATAGCCATCCGCATCACGGCGCGCACCGTCGCCGGAGAAGTAATAGCCCGGGTAGGTCTTGAAATAGGTGTCAATAAAGCGCTGGTGGTCACCGTAGACACTGCGCATCTGGCCCGGCCAGGGGCGCGTGATGACAAGCGCGCCACTGCCCTCGGTGTCCTCGATGAGCTGGTGCGTGGTCGTATCGATAATACCGGGCACGACGCCGAAGAACGGGCGGGTTGCCGAACCCGGTTTCAGCGCCGTCGCGCCGGGCAGCGGGGTGATCAGGTGGCCACCGGTCTCGGTCTGCCACCAGGTATCGACGATCGGGCAGCGTTCGTTGCCGACCACATGGTAATACCACTCCCAGGCTTCGGGATTGATTGGTTCGCCGACCGTGCCGAGCAGGCGCAGGCTCGCACGCGAGGTTTTCTTCACCGGCTCGTCGCCTTCGCGCATGAGCGCGCGGATCGCGGTCGGTGCCGTGTAGAACACGGTAATATTGTGTTTGTCGACGACCTGCCAGAAGCGCGAGGCATCCGGGTAGTTCGGGATACCTTCGAAGCAAACAGTGGTGACGCCGATGGCAAGCGGGCCGTACAGCAGGTAACTGTGGCCGGTGATCCAGCCGACATCCGCCGTACACCAGAAGATATCGTCATCACGCAGGTCGAAGGTGTACTTCGTGGTGATGGCGGCATACAGCAGGTAGCCACCGGTCGTGTGCAGTACGCCTTTCGGCTTGCCTGTGGAACCCGAGGTATAAAGAATAAACAACGGGTCTTCGGCATCCATCGGTTCCGGCGGACAATCCGCGGAGGCCCCGGCCATCGCCTCGTGGTACCAGATGTCACGTCCGTCATGCCACTCGATATCGCCGCCGGTGCGCTTGACGGTCACGACCGTGTGCACATTCGGGCAGGCCTCGAGCGCCTTGTCGGTATTGGCCTTGAGCGGCACGGTCTTGCCGCCGCGCAGGCCTTCATCGGCCGTGATGACAATGCGGCAATCTGAATCGAGAATACGGTCTTTGAGGGATTCCGGAGAGAAGCCGCCGAATACGACCGAGTGGATGGCACCGATGCGCGCACAGGCGAGCATCGCGTAACCGGCCTCCGGTATCATCGGCATATAGATACAGACGCGGTCGCCTTTATTGACACCGCGGGCCTTCAGT
>JASFJH010000251.1:0-3540 GCA_050122215.1 Granulosicoccaceae bacterium
GTCACATGGCATGGGATGATGACACGCTGGTAATTGCGGATATCAGGAACCCATCAACGCGACAACAGGCGTACGATCAAATTCGCATGGTCCTGGCTGGCTATGCCACCAGTGAACAGCGCGTACTGGTCGGTTTCGATTTTGCCTACGGCTACCCGCAAGGTTTTGCCCGGGCGGTCGTGCCGCAAGGCAGTCAGCCATGGCGAGATGTCTGGGCATACCTGCATGGTGTTATCCAGGATGATCAGCGCAACCGGAATAACCGTTTCGAGGTAGGCTCACGACTCAATGCACAACTGACGGGAGGTGCCGCGCCTTTCTGGGGTTGTCCGAAAAACGAGCAAACCGCCCAGCTTTCCATGCGTAAGCCGAGAGGGACAGGGGCTGATATTTTCAGCGAGTTCCGGCTGGTCGAACAGGCTAACCATGCTCACTCGGTGTGGAAGCTGAGTTACCCGGGAGCGGTCGGCAGCCAGGTGCTTATGGGCCTGCCTTACCTGTATGCACTGATCACCGAGCCCGACCTGCAATACGTGAGCAAGGTGTGGCCTTTCGACACCGGGTTGAAGATACTCGGCGAAGCCGATCTGGCGGGGGTGCATATTCTGCATGCGGAAATCTACCCGTCACTTGTACCGGTTACGCCTCGGGATGGCGAGATCAAGGACGAATTACAGGTGAGGGCGTTGGCGCAATATATTGCCGATCAGGATTATCAGGGTTGCCTGGCAAGATTGTTTGCAGGCAGGCGACCATTGTCAGATGATGAACGCGTAACTGTTGAGACAGAAGAAGGTTGGATACTTGGTATCTAGTCAAATGAGTCAAAGCGCTCAGATATTCTGCAACGTAAACGGCCTGTGAATCGTGATGCTTGAGCCCCTTCAGCCAGATGCCATTGTCGAGACGATCCTCGCGCAGGATCGACGGGTCTTGCTGGTCGGCGCGCCGGGGGTCGGCAAATCAACCCTGACCACGCAGTTGGCGCAGGCGCTGGCTGCCAACGGTCGGCAGTGCCGGTGTATCAGCGCCGATCCGGGCTCACCCGTGTTCGGCGTGCCGGGGGCAGTCGCCCTGGGCGAGTGGCAAACTGATCACTGGCAGGTGAGCGCGATGGAAGCGTTATGTACACTCGATGCCGGCCGCTTTCGCCTGCCGCTCGTGTCCGCGGTGCGTCGCGTGTTATCACAACCCCTTGAAGGTGTCGTGCTCATCGATGCCCCCGGTGTCGTGCGTGGTGTGGTCGGTAGGGAATTGCTCGAAGGCCTGCTCGAGGCCACTGCCGCGGAGGCGATCATCGTGGTCACACCGACCGTGTCCGCACCGCCGCTGCTGGATGAATTGCGCATGCAGACCAATGCCCGGGTGTTTGTCGTACCGGCGGCAGAGGAAGCAGTGCGGCCGGGAAAACGCGTGCGTGCCCGGCGACGCACCGAGCAATGGCAGGCGTATCTTGCCGGGGGCATGACACAAGAGATTGATCTGGCGCAGCTCAATATCATCGGTACGCCGCCACCACACGAGCAATACCATGCCTGGACCGGTCGGCAGGTTGCCTTGCTCGAGGCCCAGCGCACTGTGGCCATGGGTGAGGTGCAGCGTTTGCAGGGAGATTGTCTGACCGTGAGCTTGCCGTGCCGGGTCAGTGGTGCCGATACGCTGTTGATCCGCAATGCCCGGCGCACGGCAGACGGTGTACTCGAGACGGCCGAACCCTGGGCCGCGGAGCGGCTTGAGTATCTGCCACCCGCGGCGGTGCTGCCGGCGATCCAGACCAGTAATGGCCCGCGCCTGGTGGGGCGCGTCGGCGCAGTCGATGTCGCCCTGATCAATGGCGTGTTTGGTGATCCGCTGTTGCATGTGCGGTTTCAGCATCAACAGCGCAGCCTGTTGTTTGATCTGGGCAGCGGTGAACGCCTGTCCGCGCGTGTTGCCCACCAGACCAGCGATGTGTTTATCAGCCATGCCCACCTCGATCATATCAGTGGCTTTGTGTCGCTGATGCGCTCGCGTATTGGCGAGTTCCCGCCGTGCCGTGTGTACGGTCCACCGGGGCTGGCCGTACATATCGCCGGTTTCTTGCAGGGTGCGTTGTGGGATCGGGTGGAGCTCAATGCGCCACGATTCGAGGTCATCGAGTTTGATGGCAAGACCCTGCGCCACTTCGCACTGCGCGCCACCCAACCCCGGCCGCAGTTACGTGAAGAGTACGCGGTGCCGGACGGCGTGATCCGCGCCGAGGCCGGGTTTCGGATCCGTGCCGCGTTGCTCGATCACAATGGCACACCGGTCGTCGCCTATGCGCTCGAACCGGACCAGCAGATCCAGGTGCGCAAGGATCGGCTCCTGGCATGCGGGCTCGAGCCGGGGCCGTGGCTGGGCGAGTTAAAACAACACGTCGCGGACAGTGACTATACGGCGCGTGTTCAGCTGCCGGACGGCAGTGAGGCTTCCGTGGAGGCACTGACCAGCGAGTTGCTGCTGATCAGTCCCGGGAAAAGGCTCGTGTATGCCACCGATCTCGCCGACACGGCGGACAATCGCGAGCGTCTCATTGCCCTGGCGCGGCATGCGCATACGTTTTTTTGTGAGGCGCCGTTTATTGCTGCCGAGGCGGAGCATGCCTTGCGCAATGGCCATCTGACCACGCGTGCCAGTGCCGAGATCGCAAACGCGGCGGGCGTCGCGCGCCTCGTGCCGTTTCACCTGTCGCGGCGTTACCAGGAAGATCCACAACAAATTTATGACGAACTGAAAGAGATCTGTCCGCGCGTCGTGATACCCGCGCCTCAGCTGCTTGCCGCGCCGGATGCCGCGTTTGGCGATGCGGCACTTGACCCCGGCTAGGCAGCGGCAGGCGCCATGCAGCGGTGGGCCTGCAGGAAACACCGGGTCACAGGGCGACTCTTGCTGATAGCCAGGAGTCTGTCGCCCTGGCGCTCATTGTTGGTATTCAATTTATTACGTCGCCGCGCTCAACAGATCCCGCTGTTGCTTGATTAACGCGAGATAGGCACTGAAGCCGTTAAAGGCGGAGCTGAAAACCAGGTAGGCGTCATCGGCGTCTTTCTTTTTAAGCGCGGCGATCTCATTCAACAGGCTTTGCAGCCGTTTGAACAGGTTGTCGATACTCATCGCCAACCAGGCATCATTAGTGATCCATTTATCAACAAACTGATCGAGCCGTGCAAAAGTCCGTTTTAGCAAGGGGAAGCTCGTCTTGCTTTCCTTCAGGGTCTTCAGCACAAGATATTCTTCGTAGGCGTCGTCAGCACAGCTACGGGGTTTGCTGATCTCGGTCAGGTAACAGGCTGTATAGGCTGCATGCCGATCATCAAACTTGTCTACAAATGAGCTTGCAGAGTCGGGTTCTGCCAGGGCAGACAAGTTGATAGTGACGACGTCATAGCTTTTGGCGATATCAGCAACCATTTTATTGAAGTGCGTGTTGAACTCGCCGTTTCGGATTTCGCTGTTGACGAGCCTTGCTATGGACGACAATTCTGTGAGTGTCATGCTGATACTGGCAAGTTCTTTGAC
>JASFJH010000252.1:0-3518 GCA_050122215.1 Granulosicoccaceae bacterium
GAGGCCACGATTGCCGCGCAGGTGTCGGATCGCATCACCGTGATAAATTTCGATGTGAATGACTATGTGCCGCAGGGCGCGATCGTGGTGCAGTTCCGCGACAAACAGGCCCGTGCCGAACTCGACAAGGCCCGCGCCGCGCTGCGCGAAGCCAGGGCGCGCCTGGACGAGGCCGAAAAGGAATTTGTCCGTATCACCAGTATTTACGAGAAGAGACTGGTCGCCAGGGCAGTCCTGGATAAAGCCGCCGCCGAACGCAATGCAGCAAAGGCCCGCCTCGCGCAGGCACAGGCCGGTGTGGCCAGTGCCGAGGAACAACTGGAAAACACCCGCGTGCGGGCCCCCTATAGCGGCATTGTCACGAAGCGTCATGTCGAGCTGGGTGAAACTCCCCGCGTCGGGGCACCGATCATGACCGGCCTGTCGCTGGATCGCCTGCGCGTGACCACCGTGGTGCCGCAAAGCCTGGTACCGGTCTTGCAGGGCGAATGTTGCCCGGCATCGGTACTCAACCCTGACGGTGAGGCCATCAAGGTGGAAAAACTCACGGTCTTTCCCAAGGCCGATCCGGTCTCCCACGGTTTCCCGGTGCGTCTCGAACTGGCCGCCGGCCAGCATGGCCTGTACCCGGGCATGTACGTGAAAGTTGCCGTGACCACGGACGAGCAGCCGCGTCTGCTGGTACCGGTCCAGGCGATTGTGCAGCGCAGCGAAGTGGTCGGGTTGTACGTGATCAATGCTGACGGCAGCGTCAGCTTTCGCCATATCCGCACAGGGCGGACGCATGCGGACGGGCGCGTCGAAGTGCATGCCGGTCTGCAGGCCGGTGAGCGCGTCGCGCTGGATCCGGTGCAGGCCGGGATTGTATTGAAGCAGGGCAGTATGGAGGCGCGCTGATGAGTGAAGCGCTCGGTTTGTCCGGCAGTGTCGCGAAACGTTTCCTGCACTCCGAGATCACTCCCTTGCTGGCCCTGGTCGGCCTGTTGCTCGGTGTATTTGCGGTGCTGGTGACGCCGCGTGAAGAAGAGCCGCAGATCAGCGTCACCTTTGCCAATGTCTTTATTCCTTTTCCCGGCGCGAGCGCCCGGGAAGTCGAGCATATCGTCACAACCTCTGCCGAGCAGGTGCTGTCGGAACTCGCCGGCGTCAAGCATATCTATTCCGTGTCCAGGCCGGGCATGGCCGTGCTGACGGTACAGTTCAAAGTCGGCGAGGACCGGACCCGGGCGATCGTCAGGTTGTATAACGCAGTGTATTCTAACCGTGACTGGTTGCCGGCCAATGCCGGTGTTGGACAGCCACTGGTCAAACCCAAGGGCATCGATGACGTGCCGATCGTGACCGGTACACTGTGGAGCGAAGACCCGGCGATCGGCGCGCACGAGTTGTTACGCGTCGCGCACGCATTGGAAGCCGAACTCAAGCGCGTACCCGGCACACGTGATATTTACACGGTGGGCGGGCCGGAACGGGTTGCCCATGTCGAACTCGACCCGCAGCGTATGGCCGCCTACGGCATCGCCCTGCAGGATCTGCGCACGGCGTTGCTCACGGCCAATGTTTCACAGCAGGCGGGTGAACTGGTCAGCGACAACGAAGTGATCCGCATCAAGGCCGGCGAGTTTCTGCAGGATGTGCATGAACTGAAGACGCTCGTCGTTGCCCTGCACGATGGCCAGCCGGTCTATCTTGAGGATGTGGCGACGATCAGTCTTGGCCCGGATCAGCCCGGGCAATACGTGCAATTTGGTACCGGGCCGGCTGCGGCCAGCAAGCAGGTAGAACAGTCGGGGCGTTTCCCGGCGGTGACGGTCGCGATCGCGAAAAAAGCCGGCACCAACGCGGTCAAGATCTCCCGCCAGGTCATCGAACGCTTTGAACAACTCAAGGGCACGGTGGTACCGGAGGGCGTGCAGGGCACGCTGACCCGTAATTACGGCAAGACCGCGAACGACAAGGCGCAGACCCTGATCGGCAAGCTCGTGTTTGCCACGGCGTTTGTCGTGCTGCTCGTGTTGTGGGCGCTGGGCTGGCGCGAGGCGTTGATTGTCGGTGCCGCGGTAGTGATCACGCTGGCGATCACCCTGTTTGCTTCCTGGGCATGGGGCTTCACCCTGAATCGCGTGTCCCTGTTTGCGCTGATCTTTTCCATCGGCATCCTCGTCGATGATGCGATTGTCGTGGTCGAAAATATCCACCGCCATTTGAGCCAGGGCGGCCGTCGCCTCATGGAGGCGATTCCTTACGCGGTAGACGAGGTCGGTGGCCCGACCATTCTTGCCACCTTCACCGTGATCGCGGCGCTGCTACCGATGGCCTTTGTCACGGGCCTGATGGGGCCCTATATGAGCCCGATACCGATCAATGCGAGCATCGGCATGCTCATCTCGCTGATCGTCGCGTTTGTCATCACGCCGTGGATGACTGGCAAGGTACTCGGCAAGGTCGAGGAGAAATACACGCATGGCCACGGCGAGGAGGGGGAAGGCAGGTTGCATCGCCTGTTCAGCCGTTACCTTAGCCCGTTTCTTGACCCGGAGAAGGGGGCCGCGAAGCGCCGCAAGCTGTGGCTCATGATCCTCGCGCTGATCGTCGCATCGGTATCGTTGGCGGGATTTAAAGTCGTGGTCATGAAGATGCTGCCGTTCGATAACAAGTCCGAGTTCCAGGTCGTGGTCGATATGCCGGAAGGTACACCGCTCGAACAGACCCAGCGCGTGCTGGATGAACTGGCGGATTACATCGCGACCGTGCCCGAGGTGTCCGATTACCAGGTGTACGCGGGTACCGCCTCGCCGATTAACTTCAACGGCCTGGTACGGCAGTATTACCTGCGCGAAGGTGCACATGTCGGCGACATCCAGGTCAACCTGGTTGAAAAATCGGCACGGGATCGTAAAAGTCACGATATCGCCCTGGCGGTTCGCGAACCATTGCAGGCGATCGGCAGCCCCCTGCAGGCAAACGTAAAGATCGTCGAGGTCCCGCCGGGGCCGCCGGTACTCGCGCCGCTGGTCGCGGAAATCTATGGCATTGATTACCCCGGCCAGTTGCAGGTCGCACGCCAGGTGCGCAAGGTATTTGAAGGCACGCAGGACGTCGTCGATGTCGACGACAGTATCGAGCATGAGGCGGCGGAATTTACCCTGCTCGTCGATCGGCAAAAGGCCGCCAGGCTGGGCCTATCACAACAGGCCGTCGTCGATGCCATCAGCACGGCATTGCATGGCGATGATGTCACCTACCTGCATGTGCGTGACGCGAAATACCCGTTGCCGGTACGTCTCGAACTGGCCGGGCGGGACAAGAACCGTCTGATGAGTCTGCTCGATATGAAATTGCGCACGGTGCACGGCGGCATGGTGGCCGTGGCCGATATCGTGCAGGTCCGGCAGGACCGGCTCGAGCACGCGATCTATCATAAAGACCTGTTGCCGGTTGTGTTTGTCACCGGCGATGTCGCGGGTGGCCCGGACAGCCCGTTATACGGCATGTTTGATATTTATGGCCAATTGCGC
>JASFJH010000253.1:0-3512 GCA_050122215.1 Granulosicoccaceae bacterium
ACCCAGCATGAAGCCATAACACCATCCCTCGCAGGCCTCGTAGCTCTCGCCGTCTTCTTCAATCTCGACCAGCAAGGGCTCGAACGGTTCGCCTGATTCGAGCGAATTGACGATTTCATCATGCAGGCGCAGCAACAGGTTGGTCATGCGTTGTTGCTCTGCGTCATCGGCAAATACGGGCTCTCCCCATACCGCGCCCATCCATTCCTCGTCAGTCACATCAATATGCCCGACGCGCAGTGCCGTGATATAGCCATGTGCCATATCCACGGGCAGGCGTTCTTCCTGTTCGCCCTGTAACAGGAAATCGTCGAGTTCAACGAACTCGTCATCGGAAAGTGGCACATTACGCTGATCAGTCATGGGGTGTCCTGGGAAATACGGGTAAGAAGCCGGGATTATCGCTTAACCCTGACCATATCGATACCACTATTTTCGTGCCCTAGCTCGCCGGCAAGGTTTGTTGCAGGATGCGCAGGAGGTTTTCCCCCATGACCAGGCGGATCTCGCGCTCGGTGAAACCGCTTGCCAGCATGACCGCGGTCAACTGCGGCAGGCCGGTGACGTCGAACGGTGTGCTCACCGCCCCGTCAAAATCCGAACCCAGCGCAACATGCTCGGCACCGATCGTATCAATCGTGTAACGGATCGCCTTGATGATGTCCTGTGGCGTATCCCCGCACACCGCGTTCGGCCAGAAGCCGATCCCGACCAGGCCACCGGTTGCGGCCACCTGGCGCAATTGCTGATCCGTGAGATTGCGGCTTTTTTTACACGTACCACGTACCCCGGTATGGCTGACGATAACTGGCCGCGGACTGCTGCGCACCACCTCGTCAAACACCGCCGCCGAACTGTGCGCGAGATCGACCAGCATCTGCCGCGCGTGCATTTGTCTGACCAGTTCCCGCCCGAATGCAGTCAGACCCCGTTTGTGCGCGCCGTGCGCCGAGCCACCGGCCTCGTTATCAAAGAAATGCGCCAGGCCAACGATGCGCACCCCCTGCGCATATATTGCGTCGAGTTGCTGCAGATCGCCAGCCAGGGCATGCGCACCTTCGATACTCAATACTCCCGCGATCGCCCCGGGTGACTGTGCGCGGTGTGCAAGGTAGGCCTGCAGATCGCGCCGGCTTCTGATCAGCATGAAATCATTGGCGGGCTCACGCGCGTAAGCAGCAAGCCGCCGACCCAGGTACTCGGCCCGCGCCGGCAGGCTGAACCAGCTTGCTACCGGCCAGCCCTGCACGATCGCCAGCCAGGTAATATCGTCCGAGTCCGCGGTGTTGTACCGCGTGTTCAGGTGATGCGGCGTCTTGGTGACGATCGAGAACACCTGCAAGCCGACACCGGCCTGGCGCAGCCGCGGCAAATCAACATGACCCTGCGCTGCGCGCTGTGACAGATCGCGCCCCCATAGCAGGCTGTCGGCATGCATATCGGCAATGAACAACCGCTGGTGCAATGCACTTGTCTGGCGTGATAGCGGCGATAATACCGCCGCCTTGACCGTGTTCATGTGTCGCTCAACCATGCCGGGGAGCAGCAGCCGTATCGTGCTCAGCAACAATGCCAACAGCACCAGTAGCAATGCAATTTTTTTATGCCTGCCCGTCACGTCTATGGATACACCTTATGAAGTTATGAATCGCGACACCGGCCATAGCCGGGTGCCGTACAAGGATGCCAGAATTTGCTATGCTGCAACAGGTAAGGAGGGAGTGCAGCATGAAGTTGTACCTGGTTCAGCATGGCGAAGCCTGCAGTAAAGACATTGATCCGGAACGCCCCCTTAGCGAACAGGGCAAAGCCGATGTCAACCGGCTTGCCGTATTCCTGCGTAAGGCCGGCGTCCGTGTTGAACGCATCATGCACAGCGGCAAACTGCGCGCTGCGCAAACGGCCGAGCGGCTGGTGAATGCCGTTGCACCCGGCATAACGGTCGAGGTCAATGAACACATCAACCCGAATGACGACCCGGCCGAGTTTGTGCAACTGTCATTTATGTGGAAAAACGATACGCTTATTGTCGGTCATCTGCCATTCATGACAAAACTCGTCTCGCACCTGACCCTGCATGATAGCAGTACGCTATTCGCCAACTTTACACCAGGGAGTCTCGTTTGCCTGGAACGTACTGATAATAATCAGTGGCTGGTGAACTGGATGGTGAGACCGGAAATTATCAAGTAGTACTGGGGCAATAATCACTGGCCAGCGTAAAACCCTTTATGCGTCTGCAGAATTAACACAATCAATCACCGCCTGTTTGCCTGCATAGATCCGTTCACAATAGGCTATTATAACGCCAATCAACTCATCAACCCCGGGCTTATCCCTGTCAATCACGTGTAACTCGAGTGACGCCACCAGTTTTGACAGCTCTGGATAACCATAATTGCCGGCAGAACCCTTCAACCGGTGTATCACATTTTCGAGAGCATCCCAGTCAGTCTTTGCGGCTGCCTCTCTGATACTCCTAACAGTGGCTGGAAGTCTTTCTATGTATGCTTCGACCAGGTCAGCGATATCCGGGGTTTCCTCGAGTAACGCCGATATAACAGGGCCTGTTTCCGGTTGCTGTATCGAGGAACGAAGATAACCGGACACCACCTGGTCAAACCTGCCCCGGTCAATCGGTTTAATCAGGAAATCATCGCAACCGGCAGACGCACATTTTTTCTGGTCTTCACTCGAAACATTGGCGGTCAAGGCAACAATTGGCCGTGTATAACCAGATTCGCGTAATGCCCGCGTTGCTTCCAGCCCGTCCATGACTGGCATCTGCATATCCATCAGCACAACATCATAGTCATTTGCAAGTGCATATTCGATTGCTTGCTTGCCATTCTCGGCGATCGTCACCTCCGCCCCCAGTTTACTCGTGTATATCTCCAGCAGTTTCTGGTTTACCTCGGTATCCTCAACAATCAGTACCTTGCCACTTAACAACTTCTGCGGCAGGGGTAGCCGGGTGTTGTTATCAGCTGCCGGTATGTAATCGAATTGATCAATGAAAGGTATGTTGTCGAGTTTGCCGGTATCGATCTCGACCATGAAGCGGCTGCCCTTGCCAGGCTCACTGTCTACAGTAATTGCGCCTCCCAGCATTTCCGCCAATTGTCTGGACAATGTCAGTCCCAGCCCGGTGCCGCCATATTTGCGGGTGGTTGAAGCGTCGGCCTGGCTAAAGGCGTCGAATACCCTGGCCATCTGCTCTTTGTTCATTCCGATACCGGTATCAATGACTTCAAAGCTCATCGCGTGTTTTGCAGCCCGGCAACTGACATCGATGGAAACCGAGCCCTGCGAAGTGAACTTCACTGCGTTGCTGAACAGGTTCAGCAGAATCTGTTTCAGCCGCGTCGGGTCGGTGAGAACGGTTTCCGGAACAGGTGTTTTGTAATTAACCTGGAACGACAAATTCTTTTCATTCGCTTGCATACGCATCAATGCGGATACATCATTTATTATCTGCACCGGCGAAACCATGATCTTCTCTATCTCTAGCT
>JASFJH010000254.1:0-3508 GCA_050122215.1 Granulosicoccaceae bacterium
TTCCTGACATTACAACAGCTTAGAGAATTGGACATATGTCCCACGCGCCCGGATTGGACCTATGCCCGATGACGTTTGCACGCAGCAGCCCAATACTACGCCCATCCATTTATATTGACGAGAGCGAATCATGAACAACCGAACCTATGTGTGGGACCCTGTCATCCGCCTGTTTCACTGGACGCTGGCACTGGCGTTTGTCGTGGCCTATGCCACGGGCGAGGAAGAGTCGGCTATCCATACCTATGCGGGCTATCTCATACTGGCGCTGATAATTATCCGGATCGTATGGGGTTTTGTCGGCACCCGCCATGCGCGGTTCTCGGATTTCCTGTATTCACCGAGTGAGGCGCTCGGTTATATAAGCGACCTGATAACAAACGTGAAAGTGAAACGGTATGTTGGCCATAACCCGGCAGCTGCCTGGATGGTATTTGCCTTGCTTATCAGCCTGTCGATGACAGTATTCAGTGGGCTCAAACTTGAAGCCGCAGAGGGCCGCGGACTGTTGGCAGAAAATACGCCAGTGACCATGGTGAGCGGTGATTTCCTTGTGTCTTCAGCCTATGCCGATGATGACGGACATGAGCATGATGGGGAAGGGCACGACGAAGAGGGGGATGAGTTCTGGGAAGAAATCCATGAATTCTTTGCCAACTTTACCTTGTTACTCGTGTTCGCCCACATCGGCGGGGTGTTGCTGAGCAGCTTCCGCCACAAGGAAAATCTCATCAGGTCGATGTTTACCGGCTACAAGTAGCCGTTGCAAAAGCCGGCTCAGAGAGGGATATTTATAATATCGGAAGAAATTACTCTCCGACCCGGGTTGATTTTCCCTTTATGCCGGGCTTTTCTTGCGCGAGTCAAAAATGTAATTAAAAGGCCGGAGGCAACGGAGAATAATTCTGGATAACCTCGGGCGGTTTTAGTTGCCAATATTGCGGAGCGTTTCTTTCCCCGGCGTTGATTAATGACAACGCAAGGTAGAGCCACGATGAAGAAAAAAATCGTTGTCAATGATCTCATGCAGAAGGATTACGTTTATTACCTGACTGAACCTGCCGGCAAGCATTTTCACCCGGAATTCACCCCTGATCTGACACCGGAACAGATGCTGGAAATGGGGGTGTTCGGTGGCAAGTACATGACCGACTGCCAGGATGAGTTTCCCCGGGACTGGTTCAAGAAGGCCAGGCTTTGCCATGAACGTCATGATCCCGGGTTGAATTATTTCGGGGTCAATGCCTCGCAACCCCTGTCCGTGTGGCGGGAAAAAGACTGGATCTATGAAGAGGATCCCCGGGGCTGGTTCCAGTGGTATTGCCGCTATTACCTGGGCAGACGATGCCCGGATGATGAGCGCCAGGTAAAAAGATGGAAGGCAATGACACGCCATATTGCGCAGATAAAGAAGAATTGCAAAAAGGGCGATGTTGACTGCCGACCAAAGCAGCGACAGGCACTACTTAACTGGGCCTATGACAGTAGAAAGCTGTAATGACTGAACTCAATGAATTACAGGGACCGGAGTTTGAAACCTCCTAACTGTCCTGACCACGACGGCGCAATTAATCACGTTGTCTGTCAAGCAAGAGTGGTATGCGTGTTCGAGGAGGCAAACAGACGATGAAAGCGATCTGGAAAGGTGTGACCCTCGCAGAAAGTGACGACATCGTTGTTGTCGAGGGTAACTGTTATTTTCCCTCGAGCGCAGTCAATATGGAATATCTGACGCCAAGCGACACGAAAACAACTTGCCCCTGGAAGGGTGTGGCGAGTTATTACACGATCAGTGTGGGCGGCGACTTGAATGAGGACGCAGCCTGGTGTTACCCGGAGCCTAAAGAGGGCGCTAAAAATATTCAGGGGCGCATTGCCTTCTGGCGTGGCATTCAAGTCACCGAGTAAGACGACAAGGACCGCGCATAACAATCCCTGCACGGTTGTCGAGATGTTTTTCTTTTAATGGTCCGACATGGATTCGGGGGAAGCGCAAGTGCCATGCGCCGATCAACCTCGTATTCGAGCGCCCCCGGGATTTCTGGCAGAATTCCTGTAAATCAGATGGATCAGGCGGTGCGGGACAGGCTGGTTTTTGTTTTCCCTGGGCGCAGATTTTGTTTTATTCTCTGCTAACCTGAACCTGTCCCGGACAATCAAAACATGACGATACAAGACCAGTACCTGGAAGGCCGGGAGCGTATGCAGGCGCGGGCGCTTTACGTCGGCGAAAGAATCGATTTACAGGCGCTGGAGTCGACCGACCTGCTGGGTACCGCGCCGCTGGTGGTAAAGGCAGGTGCCAATGGTTGCGCGGTGTTGTTCCGCTTTGGTGCCGTGGTGTTGTTCGATCTGACCCCCATTGAAGAGGTGTCATTTCTGACCGGCCTGGCGCACATGGTGACGAGGGCCGTTGAACTGCCTGAAAGCGAAGAAGTAGAGATCTCGGTGGACCCCGCTGCAGCCGAAAAAATGGAAAGTAACGTCATTTATATGCACGTCCTGTCCATCGCGCGGCTGCAGATGATCGCCTACATCCTGGCGAAAAGCGTGGCGCTGGCCTTTTATGAAAAAAGTATCGCCGGCGTGGTCGACCGTGTCGAGCCCCTCGCCGCCAACCTTCAGCGCAAGGGCACGGGCGGTTCCCAGGGGAAGGAGTTGTTGCGTCACATCGGCGGCACCCTGCTCATCCAGAACAAGATGATAGGCCGTGTCGAGGTGCTGGAAAAACCCGAACTGTTGTGGGAGCACCCGGAGCTGGAACGGCTTTACCTGCGCCTGGAGGATGAGTACGAACTCAGCGAACGACACCTGGCGTTGGAGAAGAAAATGGACCTGGTCTCCAGGACTGCCGAGACCTTGATCGAACTGGCGCGTCACCGCAGTACGTTGCGGGTGGAATGGTATATTACGATTCTGATTGTGGTTGAAGTGATCTTTACGATCTACGAGTTGTTTATAAGGCATTAAACGACCTGAGGGCAGTCGAGAAGAGTTCCTCACTGCCCCCAGGCCATTATTGCCAGCAGCGTACCGGCTGGCAAAATCCAGGTGCGGCTTATCGCTCCCAGGTCACGCGGAGCATGATGTCCTCTTTCGTGTATTGGTAATCTACATCACCCTCATAGGCACGGTGAATCGCGTCACCAATGCCGCGAGCAAGGTGGGCATCGGTAAACGTCATCACGAATCCCTCTTCCTGTTCCTCGCTGTCCATAATGCGTTTGAGAGGATGCTCCAGCTTCTCGCGCTGCTCATAATTGTGGATAAGATTCATGATCTCATCGCGGTGGGCCGCAAAAAACTCCCCACGCAGCGTGAGGAATGCTGCAGGCACCCTGTCCTCGATGCGCTGGCAGGCGGGGCAAAGTTGCCTATGCGCGCCTTCCGGCGCCTCGCCCCATTTCCATCTCCCTTGCTGGTAAATGGCGCCACAGTTCGGGCAGGCTGCCGGTTCCTTTATTTTGCGCTTGGAATGATAGGGATCATGATCCAGCTCACGGATAAG
>JASFJH010000255.1:0-3500 GCA_050122215.1 Granulosicoccaceae bacterium
GAAGGTGTTCCCGACCCGGTCCCACACGGTGGCCGCACAGGGCGGGGTGAACGCGGCACTTGCCAATGTCTTGCCGGACAGCTGGCACTGGCACATGTTTGATACGGTCAAGGGCTCGGACTGGCTTGGTGATCAGGATGCGATCGAGTTCATGTGCCGCGAGGCGATCCCGACCGTGTACGAACTCGAACACAACGGCGTGCCGTTCTCGCGCCTCGACAACGGCAAGATCTACCAGCGCGCGTTCGGCGCGCAAAGCCAGAATTTCGGTGGTGAGCAGGCGGCGCGCACCTGTGCCGCCGCCGACCGCACCGGGCATGCCATCCTGCATACGCTGTACCAGCAGAACATTCGCGCCATGACGCACTTCTTCGATGAATACTTCGCCATCGACCTGATCCGTGACGACGAGGGTGTGATCCTCGGCACGCTCGTGCTGGACATTGCCAGCGGCGAGTTACTGCTGCTCGAGGCGAAGACCACGCTGATCGCGACGGGCGGCTGCGGCCAGGTGTTCCGCACCACGAGCAATGCGCGCATCAATACGGGCGACGGCATGGCGATGGCGCTGCGCGCCGGCATCCCGTTACAGGACATGGAGTTCTTCCAGTTCCATCCGACCGGCATCGCCGGCAAGGGCATGTTGATCACCGAGGGTGTGCGCGGCGAGGGCGGTTATCTGCTCAACGCGCACGGCGAGCGTTTCATGGAACGCTATGCGCCGAAGGCGAAGGACCTGGCCAGCCGCGATGTGCTGTCACGCGCGATTATCACCGAGGTGCGCGAGGGCCGCGGCTGCGGACCGAACGGCGATCATGTGCTGCTCAAGTTCGATCACCTCGGGGATGAACTGATCAAGACGCGCCTGCCGAGTATCCGCGAGAGCAGCATCATCTTTGCCGGCGTCGACCCCGTCGAAGAGCCGATCCCGGTGTTTCCGACCGCGCATTACACGATGGGGGGGATCCCGACCGATCGCTACGGCCGGGTCGCGGTGCCGGTCAAGCACGGCGCCGAGGAAATCGTGCCCGGCCTGTACGCGGCCGGTGAATGCGCCTGCACTTCGGTGCATGGCGCCAACCGGCTCGGCGGCAATTCGCTGCTCGATATTCTCGTGTTCGGTCGCGCTGCCGGCCAGGACATTATTGACTACATCCGGGAAAACCCGCGCCACCGGCCGCTGCATGCCGACAGTGTCGAGCAGGCACTCGCCCGTTATGAACGCTGGAATACACCCGGTGAGGGTGTTTCGGTGCGTGAGCTCAGTGATGAATTCCGGCGCAGCATGGAAGAGCATGTCGGCGTGTTCCGCACCGAAGACGTCATGCGCGAAGGCATTGCCAGGCTCAAGGTCTTCCGCGAACGCCTGCAGGACGTGCGGCTCAGGGACACCTCGAAACAGTTCAACGTCGCGCGTATCGAGGCCATGGAACTGGCCAACATGATCGATGTCGGCATGGCGATCGCGGTGTCCGCCCTGCATCGCCAGGAAAGCCGCGGCGCGCACTCGCGGCCGGATTACCCGCAGCGTGATGACAGGCACTGGCTCAAGCACAGCCTGTATTTCCTGCAGGATGATGCCATGGATTACAAGCCGGTACGCGTCAAACCGCTCAGCGTCGAGACCTTCCCGCCGCAGGAAAGGGTGTACTGAGATGTTGTTTCGCGTGTACCGCTACAACCCGGACTCGGGGCAGGCACCTTCCATGCAGGCGTTCGAGGTCGCGGTCGAGCGCGGCATGATGCTGCGCGATGCGCTGCTCGCGATTCAGGAACAGGACGAGTCACTCGCGTTTCGTCATTCCTGCGGCGAGGGCGTGTGCGGCTCGGACGGCGTCAACGTGAACGGCCAGAACCGGCTTGCCTGCATCACGCCGCTGTCAGACTATAGCGGTGTGGTCGAGGTGCGGCCGCTGCCCGGCCAGCCCGTGATCCGTGACCTCGTCGTTGACCTGGGCCAGTTCTATGCGCAGTACAAACGCACCGATCCGTGGCTGGCGCGCAAGGAGCCCATGCCGGAACAGGAGATCCTGCAATCGCCCGCGCAGCGCGCACGGCTCGACGGCCTGTATGAATGCATCCTCTGCGGTTGCTGTTCGACGGCCTGCCCGTCGTTCTGGTGGAACCCGGACAAGTTCCTCGGCCCGCAGGCCCTGTTGACGGCCGCGCGGTTTATCGAAGACAGCCGTGACCAGCTGACCGAGCAGCGCCTCGACGCCCTCGAAGGGCCGTTCAAACTGTTTCGTTGCCATACCATCATGAACTGTGTCGAGTCCTGCCCGAAAGGCCTGAACCCGACGAAAGCGATCGGCCAGATCAAACTGCGCATGTTGAAATCTTCAATTTAGTGAGGGGTGAGGTGTAAGGTGTGAGGCGTAAAAAATGTGAGATGTTTTCACCTTACGCCTCACCCCTCACGCCTTACTACTTGTACAAGAATTGTGAACACAATGACTCTTGAACAGGATAAAGTTGCAGCACAATACGACCTTGCCCGCTTACGCTGGCAATGCCGCCGTGGCATGCTCGAACTCGACTACTTGCTGGAGGATTTTCTTGACCGGCAGTTTGGCGCGCTTGGTAATAACGACAAGGCCTTGTTTGTCGAACTGTTGAAGTGCAGCGATACCGAACTGCAGGCCTGGTTGATCGAGAAACAGCCCGTTAATGATGTGCGGTTGCGCAACATGGTTGCCCGGATACGAGAGGTGAGGGGTAAGGCGTGAGGCGTCAGGCGAACATACTGCACAATTGGCCCCTCACACCTCACGGTGTATCCCGCCAACCCACCTTTTAGTTGTCATATGTTATTGTTCTTAAAGTATTTATTCCAGCTCCTCACCCCTCACGCTTCACTCCTCACAGCACTGCTGTTGCATTAACGCAACAGCCGCGCACAAATGTTGTTTTTTTTGTCAAAAACTGTTGCACAAACCCCGAATGTTGGTTAAATTGTGACAGTCGTATGACACATATAACCATAAATATCCTTAGGAGATATAACATGAACAAACAACATCTTGCGATGGCAGTTGCAGCTGCCATGTTCGCACCGACCGTTGCATCTGCTGATGTGACTGTTTACGGTCGCGTGCAAGCTGAATACAACATCGAAGACCGTGACTGCACCGGTTGTGACAGCGTACAGTCTGTTGACGACAACGGCGGCATGTCACGTCTCGGTGTCAAGTTCAGCGAAAAGCTCGGCGGTGGTCTGACTGCCTTCGGTAAGGCCGAATTCCGTATCGATCCGGCTGACAACAATTCTGTTGGCACAAACGGCGACGCTGCTTCTGTTTCAGGTGCTCTCGGTCAGCGTGACATTCACGCCGGTATCAAGGGTAGCTGGGGTTCACTCGCTGCCGGTTCTTTCCACTCACCGTACAAGACTGCCGGTGGTGTGAAGTGGGATCCGTGGGCTGCGACTCACCTGCAGGCCCGTCGTGCCGGTGGTATGACTGGTGGCGCCGGTATCGGTGGTCACAACGGTTTCATGCGTA
>JASFJH010000256.1:0-3486 GCA_050122215.1 Granulosicoccaceae bacterium
CATGGTAACCAAGGAGAAAGATCATGACCTATCAGATGACAAGCGAACATGAACATACGCGCGTGCACAGTACAACTGTGAACGGTATCGATCTGGAAACACTGCAAGGCACGGTTCAGGCTATCGACAGTGATCCGGCACTCGGCAAATGCCGGTTTCGCGCCAGCAACAGGTGGATAGGTGGCAATCACAACTGCACCATCATCACGGGCTTCTACGGTGCCAAACAGGAAATCGCGCACAAGCAGACCTTCGAACTACACGCCGACGAACCCCCCATCCTCGCGGGCGGCGATGACGGCGCCAACCCCGTCGAACATCTGCTCAATGCGCTGGCGTCCTGTGTGACGACGAGCATGGTCGCTCATGCCGCAGTGCGAGGCATCCACATCGAGGAACTGGAATCCGAACTCGAAGGCGACATCGACCTGCGCGGATTCCTGGGGCTTTCAAACGACGTACCGAAAGGCTACACCGAGATCCGGATCAAGTTCAGGGTCAAGGCCGATGTGGACAACATGGAAAGGCTGAAAAGACTGACCACGTACTCGCCCGTATTTAACACCATCACTCAAGGCGCTAAAGTGGATATACACGTGGAGGCGAAATAGGAGCACGGCCTGGCAGCCAACCCGGACAGTTAGTCTATCCCTGGCATTACGGGTTGGCTGCATTAACTCGGAGTGTAGTAATTATTATCTAATGTGCATCATCGCAAATCGGAAATGCTGAATGCCCGATTTGGCCAAGTGCCCTGTTTAACAAAAACCTGTGTGAAGGCGCGAACTTTTGTTCCAGCGCAGGGATATCACAGGGTCGTGAACCACTGTTTCCATTGCCGCTCAATCCGGGAGGCCGCTTATTCTTTTTGTGGCACGGGCATCGCGCCGTCAGGACAAAACTGTCAGCGCATGTAAGCGTAGCCAGCCTTTTGTAAGCGAACAATCTCAGCGTCAGCCATAGGTACCATAGTAACAAAGCCATGAATATCACTGGCTGCAAATCCACGTAATCGTGCTGATGCCTGACACATTCTGAACTCAACAGTCTCATTTAAGGTCTGGCTATAGGCGAGTTCCATCAATTTCCGGTATTTTTTAGTGCTGGAAATTGAAAAGAAAGGAATCGCGTCACCGTGAATAACAATGACAATTTTAGTATCGAACGGATCATCGCCATTAAGCTTGCTCAGGAAACCTGCACGAGAAAAAATATTGGAAAGACTCTCAATTGTATCAGCGGTCAGATCATAGACTACTTTTTGTTTTTTATACTCTGGATGGCTGATGGCTGCCTGCCCCCAGGGCATTGTCTCTTCGGTCAGAGCAATATTAGGCATAGATAGCATAAGTGCTGATACAAGCATGAGAATGTTACCGTTGTTCATTTGTCTTTCTCGGTTATATTAATAACGTATAGCGGCTCCCCAACTCAGGGAGCCGCCGTTTTTTTACAATTTACTATTGCTTGTTCTTCAGCTCTGGATGCTCAATATAGCGCACGTCTTTTACGGATAAAGGCAGTGGATTGATGTATTTGTAGCCTTTGGACTGCAAGTAGGCGATCTCGGGGAAGCCGGCAGGCACAACGGTGATAAACCCGTGCATATCTTCTGGCTTGAAGCCGGCGGCGCGCATGGCATTGTTGCACATGTGAAATTCAACACCCTTTTCCGCCAGTGCAGCCATCTTATCAACGATGCCCTGGTACTTTTCGTAGTTCTCTTTGGCAAATACGCGTAATTCGGGGCCATGCGTTACTACTACCATTTTCCCTTTTAACGCCCCTGATGTTTTCGTTACGAATACATTCAGGATGTTGAGTTTGTTCGGGTCCTCATAATTAACATCGAACACGGCGTTGGTTACCGGGTATTCATGCATGTCAACCTTGGCGGTGCCATAAGGCGCAAACTCTGCAGCCTGCACGTTGCTGACCGACAAAGCTGCCAGAACGCCGACGGCTGTCAGCATTGAACGTACTGTTTTCATCGTTGTTACTCCTCATTATTATAGTAAAACATGGTGACAGCATTACGGTGCCATCACACAGTCAATATCTCTTCGCTCCTGCCTCCTTGATAATCAAACTGTGTCCTTCAAGGGCACAGCAAGATCGATTCCTGTTACTGCTATAAATCCTTGACCCAGCGTTTAAGTTGCCTGGCTTCGCGCAGGATCACTTGCGCGTCGCTGAAGGCATTGGCAATCAGGCTTACTCCTTGCAATGCACTCATCAAATGGATGGCCAGGTCGCTGGCTTGACGGGAGGACTTGCCCAGTTCACGGAATTGGTGCTCACACCATTTCACAAGTACTCGCAGTGGCTCGGCAGCCATTTCGCTGAGTTGGCCGCGGTTCTTGGCCAGTTCATAGCAAAGACTGCCGATAGGACAGCCATGTCGACTGTCGACCTCTCGATCATCAACCCATACCTGAATCAGGGCATCGAGCCGCTTCTTTGGGTTAGGAAGTTCCTCCCACTGCCTGATGAGTGTCTGCAGGCTCGTCATTCGTGTGCTGAGGATTGCTGCGGCTAATTCATCCTTGGTCTTGAAGTAGTAGTAGATACTCCCTTGCGGAACCTCGGCTTCTCTCGCAATGTCTGCAAGCAATGTTCGCTGGAAGCCGCGTTCATGAATAACCCTGGCTCCGGCCTCCACCAAACGGTCATGTTTATCGATGGCTCGCTCCTGCTGCACGTTTAGCTCCTGCATATTAGTAAGTACGCTTACTTACTCTAGTTGCTGTCGGGCAAGCTGTCAATCAGGGTCGGGGATAGCGAAGCTATGGATAGCTGTTATGAAACCATGCAATCAGACTGCTATCTGAAGGAGGGGCTGGAATCGTTTCCGGGCGAACAGTGCCTGGTTGAACCGGATGGTCCCGTCTTCGATTGACGACGTTTATATTTTTCCCGCCATCATGGCGGACTGGCCAGTCAACATCTTGTATTCATAATGCAATACCACCAGTAACATCATCCAGATCACGCAGCCGGAAATGATTGCCCAGCTGAGATCGGCGTAGCCGGTGGCAAGCGATGTCCACTGCGTCAACAACAGGATCAGCATGGCACCAAAGATCTTGAACAGCCGGTAACCGAACATGTCAATCCAGGCCTTGGCCCGGTACATCACGATCGGATCGACCGGGATGTACAGCAACTCCTTGGAGGCCCGGTTGATGGAATAGGACAGGCCCCGATCACTGATCTTCATGGTCGCGGCGGGCCACAGGGTCGGTTGCAGGGCAAACCCGTAGGTGGACGTGGCCAGTGCGAGCGGCTGCACCAGCAAACCCGCCAGCAACCCCAGGTAGCGCAATACCAGCGGCGTGACCAGGATATTGATACCGATCGACACGGCATTGAGCAGGCTGAACAACAGCGACAGGATCGCGGTGCGCGCCTCACGTTCCGGGTACTCGACTTCAATGATCTTCAGGTACTGGTACTCGACCAGTGGCGATACCAGTTGTGCCAGCA